>JANMRV010000574.1:0-4910 GCA_031388685.1 Planctomycetota bacterium | reverse complement strand
CCTTTATTGGGGACCGCGGGTTCGAATCCCGCCCACTCCGCCATTCCGGGTATTGGAGGTGCCAGGCACCTTTTTGGACGGTTGCCCCGTTGGCTAGCAGAGCGCCGTTGCCGGTGCAGCTCGACGTGGCCGTTGCTCTCACAGCGCTGTTGCTCGGACGCAACAGGCTGAAAAGGTGCCTGGCACCGTACGGGTGACGATCGCCGTCCACCCCGCCAACGCCCCCCTTCAATGTCCGCCATCGCCATCTCCGCCCCTCCCGGTACGGTGCCGGGCTCCTCTCCAAACTGTTGCGTCCACCCAACGGCGCTCTGCACGCCACGGCCGCGTCGAGCTGGACCAACAACGGCGCTGTGAGCCAACCGGCGGCAACAGTTCGGAGAGGAGCCAGGCACCTGACACTTGCACGCGAACGGCGATCGAGCGATTCTCGTGCAGCGACTTCCTTGGAGCCGCGCCACGCCAATGACCCGCAGCTTGATTCAGCACGCACTACTCACCGCCACACTCGGAATCGCATCGCTAGCCTGTCGCGCGCAACGCGAGCTGGTGATCACGAGCGAACCTCCCGGCGCGGAGATCCGGCTCGACGGAAAACTGCTCGCGGAGAAAACACCGGCCCGCGTCCCCTTCAAGGACTACGGCGTGCGCAGAATCTCGCTCTATCGCGACGGATACCTCAGGTACTCCGAAGCATTCGACGTCCGCGCGCCTTGGTACGCGCAGTTTCCGATCGACGTCCTGAGCGAGATCGTGCTCCCGGTCGGCTGGCACGACCGGCACAAGCTGCGCGTGAAACTGGTGCGCGGCGACACGCGCATTGCCGCGCCTGACCTGCTGAAAGTCCTGGAGCGCGCCGAGTCGTTGCGCAAGGCCGGCCCGGAGGGGCCCGAGCGGGAGCTCAAGGAACTCCGCCAACTTCCGAGGGAAACCACGGGTCAGGAGCAGGTCAAACCTGCGGTTCCCGCGCCCAAGCCGGCGGGTTCGCCTGCTTCCGGAGGCGGAGTGTGAACGCGGTCCACGCCCACTGGCGCGGGCGGCGCGCCACGGTCATGGGACTTGGACTGTTCGGCGGCGGCGTCGAGACCGCACGCTACCTGGTGGACCTCGGCATGCAGGTCACGGTCACCGATTTGCGCTCGGAACAGACGCTCGCCGAGTCGCTGCGCGATCTCGCGGACCTGCCGATCACCTACGTGCTCGGGGCACATCGCGAAGTCGATTTCAGAGACACGGACCTGGTCGTCGCCAACCCCGCGGTCGCGCCGAAGAACCCATTCCTCGCCTGTGCCCGCGCCGCGGGCGTGCCGGTCACTTCGGAGATGGCGCTCTTCCTCGAGGCCTGCCCGGCGCGGATCATCCTGGTCACGGGAACCCAGGGCAAGAGTTCGACCAGCCACGCCATCGACCACTTCCTCAGCGCGGCGGGCTTTTCCTCGCAGCTCGGCGGGAATATTGGACGCTCGCTGCTCTGCGCCCTCGATTCGCTGAGCGGCGACGACTGGGTGGTGCTGGAGATCTCCTCCTATCAGCTGGAGGCGCTGCCCCCGCCCGCCCGCGCCGGCGAACATGCCTTCGCGAATCGAGTGGCAGCGGTGTGCTGCACCAACGTGCTCGCCGATCATCTGGAACGGCATGGAACGGTCGAAGGCTACGAGCAAGCCAAGGCGCGCATCCTGGAACTTGCGCGGGCATCGACACTTGTGGTGCTCTCCGCCGACGATCCTCGGACTGCGCGGTGGCAGGTGGGTCGCGGGCGGACGCTCTTCTTCTCCGCCTCCGGCAAGCCCGGCGCGAGCGCCAACATCGTGGACGGTGAGTTTCGCGCGGACGGGGAGACGCTTGGGCTGGTCGCCGACCTCGCGCTGCCGGGTGAATTCCAGCGCGAAAACACGCTGGCGGCTCTTGCGCTTGCGCGAGCGCTCGGCGCCGATCCCGCGCGATTGCGCGATGCGGTTCCCACGCTGACCGGTTTGGAGCACCGGCTCCAGGATCTAGGCGTGAGAGGCGGCCTGCGCGTGTGGGACAACGGTGTCTCGACCACGCCCGACTCGACCGTCGCCGCGCTGCGCTCGCTCACTCATCCATTCGTGTTGCTGTGCGGCGGACAGGCCAAGCTGGGCCTGACACTGGACGAATTGGTGGCCGAATCCGCGTCGGGGCTGCGCTGCATGATCGGCTTCGGCGCAGCAGGCGAGGCCCTCCGCGATGCCTACTCGAAGGCGGGCCTGCCAGCCTGCGCGGTCGGGACGGTCAAGGACGCGGTCCGCGAGGCCTATGCGCGGGCGCGAGCCGGCGACGAGATCCTGTTCTCCCCGGCCTGCGCGAGTTTCGATCAGTACCGCAATTTCCGCGATCGAGCCTTGGCCTTCCGCGCGGCCCTGCCGCCCTGCGACGCTGTCCTGCTCGCCTCGCCGTCTTGAGCCGCGGGCACTGACTGCCCACCCGTCAGCGTGCCCGCGCGCGCCGCGCCCCCGGAACTACCTGCCCGGAACGGCCCTGCGCGGCCTGGGAACCGTCCTGGTGCATCGGTCCGGCTGGATGGCAAAAGTGTCCTGCTCGGAGTGAGTGAGGTTTGCCGAGAAGGATGCTAAGAATGATGCCGCTGGAACGGGCCACACGGCCTGCGGGAAAGCCGGGCCAGCGACACGACCCATCACATCCATGAACGTTTGCTCCAGCTGTCAGCAGGTCCAGGCGACGGTGCTCGTGACCGAAATCGTTCACAGCCCGGATCCGGCGGTCGCGCCCCAGGTCCGTGAGCAGCACCTCTGCGAGCCCTGCGCCCAGGGCCAGAAGCTGCCGCACAACCCGGTGCCGAAGACGCCGCAGGACATCCTGAAGTTGTTGCATGCCTCGACGCTGCGCGTCCGGCGCGAACCGGTGATCCAGTGCCCGGACTGCGGCATGACGCTGGTCGAGTTCCGCCAGAAGGGCCGCATGGGGTGCTCCAAGGACTACGAGGTCTTCGGGTCGCACACTCGCGAGCTTCTGGAACGGATTCATGGCGCGACGCAGCATGTCGGCCGCCTTCCGGGACAGGACGCCGCGATGGTCGAACGTGCGCGTCGCATGACCGAACTGCAGAAGGAACTCGAAGCCGCCATTCGCCAAGAGGCGTACGAGCAGGCGGCCCGACTGCGCGACGAACTCAAGTTGCTGCAGTCCTCCTGAGGCGAAATTTTTCGGGGTCCGATCGGCGACGCACTTGTTGGCATCGGCGGCCTTTTTCGCTCCGATCGCGGCTCGGCGGGCCCCGTGGCCTCATTCCGACCCTTCAGGGCACTTTGGACCGCGACCCTGAGGTCCACTACCATCCCATCGGCGCTCGTCGGAAAGGCCTCGATCAACCTCAAGGGCCTTGAAGGACGAAAAGCCAGACCTCAGAGAGCCATCTCACTCCCCCTGGTCGGGAACCGCAGATCGCGGAACTCGACCGGCGAACGAAACTCAAGGAACCGCCATGTTCGACCGCTTCACAGACCGCGCCAAGAAGGTGATGAACCTCGCCCGCCAAGAGGCCCAGAGGTTCAACCACGAATACCTGGGCACCGAGCACATCCTGCTCGGCCTGGTTCAAGAAGGTTCAGGCGTCGCGGCCAACGTTCTGAAGAACATGGCGATCGATCTGAACAAGATCCGCGCCGAGGTCGAGAAGATCGTGAAGACCGGTCCGACCATGGTGACGATGGGCCAACTGCCCTTCACACCGCGGGCGAAGAAGGTGCTCGAGCTCTCGATGGAGGAAGCCTCGAACCTGGGGCACAACTACCTCGGCACGGAGCACTTGCTACTCGGCCTGATCAAGGAGAACGAGGGCATCGCCGCGCAGGTGCTGCCCAACCTCGGCGTCAAGCTCGAGGACGTGCGCGAGGAAGTGCTCGAATTCCTGGGCGCCGAATCCGGCGAAGAGGAAGAAGAAGAGGGCGCCAGCGGCGAGGCGCCCCAGAGCGGCGCGCCTGAAGGCACGAGCGGCGGCGGCGGTGGTGGTGGCGGCGGCGGCGGCTCGGGCGGTAAGTCCAAAACGCCGGCGCTCGATGCTTTCGGCCGCGACCTGACCGAACTCGCCCGTCAGGGCAAGCTCGACGTGGTCATCGGCCGCGCCAACGAAATCGAACGCGTGGTGCAGATCCTCTCGCGCCGCACGAAGAACAACCCGGTGCTGCTCGGCGAACCGGGCGTCGGCAAGACCGCGATCGTCGAAGGTCTTGCTCAGCGCATCATCGACAACGAAGTACCCGAGATCCTGCGCAACAAGCGCATGGTCGTGCTCGACCTGGCCTTGATGGTGGCCGGCACGAAGTACCGCGGCCAGTTCGAGGAACGCATCAAGGCCGTGATGACCGAAGTGCGTCGCGTGCGCGACGTCGTGCTGTTCATCGACGAGCTGCACACGCTCGTGGGCGCCGGCGGCGCCGAGGGCGCGATCGACGCTTCCAACGTGCTCAAGCCGGCGCTCTCGCGCGGCGAGATCCAGTGCATCGGCGCGACCACGCTCGACGAATACCGCAAGCACATCGAGAAGGACGGCGCGCTCGAGCGCCGCTTCCAGGCCGTCAACGTCGAACCGCCGTCGCCGACCGAGACTGTCGCGATCCTCAAGGGCTTGCGCGATCGCTACGAAGCCCACCACCGCGTCAAGTTCACCGACGAAGCGCTGGAGACGGCCGTCGAACTTTCGACGCGCTACATCAACAACCGCTTCCACCCGGACAAAGCCATCGACGTGATGGACGAAGCCGGCGCGCGCGTGCGCATCAAGTCGATGGTGCCGCCGCCAAATTTGAAGGAAATCTCCGGGGAAATCGACCGCCTCGACCGCTCCAAGGACGAGGCCGTGACGGCCCAGGACTTCGAGAAGGCCGCGCAACTGCGCGACCAGGCCTACCAGCTGCGCAAGAAGAAGGAAG
>JANMRV010000542.1:0-6572 GCA_031388685.1 Planctomycetota bacterium | reverse complement strand
GATCGATGTCGGCGAGGTCGCGGCTGAGGGCGGCGGCGAGGCCTCGGGCTTCGAGCTCCGCTTCGTCGCGGACGTCTTCTTGGCTCGGGCAGTGGTCGGAACTGTGGTCGGGAGAGTAGATTGCTTCATGGTCGGCCTCCTTGTGGTTTGGGGTTGCAACACATCCCCTTCCTACCACTGAGGCAGCTTTCAGCTCGACCTCGCGTGGAGGCCGGCCTCCTCCTCCCATCTATCCGTCGCCAGCTCCTTGAAGGCTGTGCCGCAGCCGGGCAGCACATCGATGACGTCGGCGACGCACTCGAAGTACTGCAGGGCGCCGTGCTTCATCCAGATCCTCTTGATCCAGGTCGCCATCTTCGTGTGCGCGGCGAGCTTGCGCTTCGGGACGGGGATCACAAATCCGTCGACGTAGGTCATGGCTTGGTCTCGTGGGTGCCAGGAACTCGTTGGCTGCCCGACCACGCGCGGCGCCTGGGTGTAGGACATCCAAGCGGGGTGTAGGACATCCAAGCGCGTGACCTCCAGGGCGAGGCTACCACCGCCCGGCCTATTCCGGCCGGCGCCCACCCGCACCTTTCCCGAGCTCATCCCTGGTGGCTGCAGCAGCTGTCGTCTCCGCCGCGTTCGCAGCGCCGGAACCGGGCGCCGCCGCGCCGCTACTTCTTCGCAGCGCGCGCCACCTGGAGCCGCTGCCACGCTGCCATCGACTGCGCGAGGTGCTCGCGCGGCGGCGCGCTGAGGCCGAAGCCCTGCAGCGCGATCGGCCCGGCGAAGCCGACCGCGTCGAGTGTGCAGAGCAGCGTGCCGACTTCGAAGTCGCCGGCGCCGAGCGGACGGATCAGCGTCGGCCATTCGGTGCCGTGGCTATCGGCGCCGTTCAACGTGACGGCGAACAGGCGCGCGCCGCAGCGCTGCAGCAGCGGCGCCGGATCGGCGTCGCCGCTCGTGCGCAGGAAGTGGCACAGGTTGAAGCACAGGCCGAGCCGCGGGTGCCGCACGCGCTCGCACAGGCGCAGCGCGTCCTCGGTGGTCTCGAGCCAGCAGCCTTGATGCGGATACAACGCGATCTCGACGCCGGTCGCGTCCGCCGCGCGCAGCAGCTCGCCGAGCACCGCCACCGCCGCGTCGTCGCCGGCCGCGTCGCGCGGCGCGCGGCCCGTCTGCTGCAGCGCGAGCCACAGCATGCCGGGCCCGCCGGCGAGCGCCTGCAGGCCAGCGCGCAACGGCGCGAGCCCCTCGTTCACGCCGCTGGCAGCAGCACGGGCGACGTCGAGCACCGCGTAGCTGGAGACCAGATCGCCGCCGCGCGCTTCGCAGGCGTGCCGCAGTTCGGCCGTGTGCTCGAGGTCGCCGGCGATGCCGTCGAAGCCGAGCTCGCGCACGAGCGCCGCCTGCGCGTCCGCGGCGCCGCCGCCGGTACCCGTGTGCATCGCGTAGAATCCGCGCATCGGCGTGCGGGCGCGCAGCGCCTCGACGCACCAACGTCCGGCGCCGTCGACGCCGAGCACGGCTTCGTCGCGCGCACCGCCGAGCAGACTGCCGTCCGCGTTCGCGAGCGCCGCCAGCACGCGGCCGTCCGACCCGGCGCGCAGTTCGATGCGCGCGCTGCCCGGCAGCGGCGGCAGCGCCGTGGCGTCGGCGTCGGCGGCGACGAACGGCGCCACGATGCGCGCGTCGCCGGCAGCCCGCGCCGCCGCGAACGCGCGCAGCAGCTGCCGCGGCGCGAGCCGCGCGTCATCGGGCGCCGCCGTGAACGCCAGCGCGTGCTGCCACGGCAGGCCGTCGAACTGCGCCGCCAGTTCGAAGCCGTGGGCGGCCATCTCGCGCACGACCTGTGCCTTGGTCATCTTGTGCTCGGGCTTGATCGGCACCCCGGGATCCTCGGCGCGGAACTCGACCAGCACCACGCGCCCGCCGAGCTTCAGCGCCGCGCGCACGTGCTGCAGGACGCGCACCGGATGCGTCAGCTCGTGGTAGACGTCGACCAGCAGCACGAGATCGCACGATGCGGCCGGCAGCTTCGGATCGTCGACCGCGCCTTCGACCATCTTCACGTTGGCGAGGTGCTGCCGGTCCGCGCGCTGCGCCAGCAGCTGCAGCATCTCGGGCTGCACCTCCACGGCATACACCGTGCCCGTGGCGCCGACCGCGACCGCCAACGGCAGCGTGTGGTAGCCGTTGCCGCAGCCGAGATCGCACACGCTCTGCCCCGGCTGCACCTCGAGCCAACGGCGCAGCAACGCGCCGTTCTCCTCGTCCTCGCGCGTCGCGCGCAAGAGCCACGATGCACCGGTCCAGTGCATCGTCTGCGCGACTTCGCGACCGAGGAACTGCGCGCGGCCCGCCGGCTGCGCCTCGGGATCGACGGCGCCCTGCGGCAGCAGCAACGGCAGCAGCAACAACAACAGCGACGCGACGGCGGCGAGGATCACGCGCAGAGCCTACGCGACAGCGCGCGCGCGCGCAGCCGATTCACGGCTGACGGCGCCGCAGCCAGAGCGGCGGCAGGCGGTTGATCCACAGCAGCGCGTGCACTTCGTCCGGCGTCAGGGCGCAGGGCATCCGAGCGCACGACCTCCATTGCCTCCGGTCCCTTTCTCAGTCTCCGGGAGCGATGATCCTCACCGGACCGAAAAGGCCGGATTCGTGGGGGCCGCCGATGGGTACATTCTGGGTGATGCGTGTCACGCGCTTTTCCCTGGGAAGCTTCGCGTCTCCGACGAGACAGTTGGCCCAGAGGTTGGTGATTTCCACCTTCAATTCGTTCTTGCCGCCGCGGAGCAGGCCGGTGACGTCGCAGGCGTAGGGCGGCTTCCAGAGAATCCCGAGTGGCTTGCCATTCAACGTCACGTCGGCGACGTTGCGGAGTTCGCCCAAGTCCAGTTCCAGACGGCGGCCATAGGTCAGCAACTCGGCCGGCAATTCAAATTCCTTCACGTAGGTCGCGGTGCCGGAGAAGTACTTGATCCCATCGTCCGGAATCGTGGTCCAGGAAACGAGTGTGTCGAACACGCGCGCTGGCGGCGCGCCCAGGTTCGGGGGGAAACGGACTTCCCATGGGCCGCTGATCTCGAGCGGCGAGGGCGGCTTGCTGTCCCCCTTCGCCGCCGGTGTCGGGGCAGCCTCCGGCGCGATTCCGGAAAAGACGACAAACACCGAACCGGCGGGCGGCAGGCGCAGTTTCAGCCGCATCCCGCCGGGGACTCGCACGTAACCTGTGCAGGGCTCGATCTTGCCGGTGTCTGCATGCCACAGTTTCGGCAGCCGCGGCGTGACCCGGAAGGTGCAATCGGCCTCGGCATCCTCCATCTGCGTGTTGCTGACGAAGTAGATGTCGGAGTCCTGGGTGCGACGGTGGATGTAGTCGAGGTCGGCCGGTTTTCCCGGGCTGCTGTAGGCGAAATCGGGCCCGAGGCCGCGCTGCTGGAGGACCTCGCGGACCCGCTTGCGGTCGGCGATCACCCGGCCTTTGCCGTAGGAACGCCCGGACGTTTCCCCGTCCTTGCCAAGCCCCCAGATGCGTCCGGCGATGGCCTTGACCTGTTCGTCGCAGCGGGGGTAGTCCGCCAGCGACGTGTCCCGCTCGGGCTTGGGGCCGAGCAGCGTCGCACCATCGCGAACGAGTTTCTCCAGCTTCTCCAGCACGGGCAGCGGGATGTCGGCGCGTTCCGGCAAGACAATGACTTCGTAACCCACACCATGGGGCAGCGCCAGGCGGCCGTCCTTGCACTCCATGCGGTTCTCGATCACATCGGAGTTGATGACATCGTAGTCGTAACCGGTTCCGAGCGCGTCGGCGGGGGCCGGGTTGGGCCTCCCGCAATGGGCGCAGGTGTCGCCGTCCAGTCGCTTGGAATCCGGACCAATCCGGCGGGTGGCGACCAGGTTGGGCGCGTCGTCGCCGTAGTAGAAGCAGACGTCCGCCACGGGCTGGCCCTGCTGCAGGAGATAGCAGCAGCGCGAGAAATAGGACAACATCGGCGCGGCTTTGGGCCACCACGTGGAGTTGACGTTGAAGTGTTCTCCGGCGTGATACATGTTCCCGGGCACTCCCCCCCGGGGCGGGGTATGCGCGAAGGTGTGGAACGTGATGCGATTCAGCCCGTCACAGAACGCGGTATCGGCCAGGCGCTTGTATTCCAGCGGCCCGTCCTGCCAGTGCCGCCAGCCCGTGAACGACTCCGCATCGACAAGCTGCCGGCCGTAGATGTGCGCGGCTGAGGCGACCTCCTTCACCACCCAGAATTGCGAGCCGTTCCAGAATTCGCCGCGAGGAATATCCACCACGCCGCAGGCGCGCAACGGTTCGGTGCGCGGGTAGCCGCCGTGGCCTGCCTCCGCCACGAGTTGCATTCCGTAGGTGTTCAGGAATGCGCGGGACTTGCGATAGTGGCCGTCGATCCACAAATCGCTGACGGTCTTGCGATAGTCGTGCTGAAAGCGCGACGCGATCTGCGGATCGGCGAAGCTGTTGCCCTTGAGCGCGGGCAGATAGGGAATCGGGTCATAGCCGCGCCGCTGCCGGAACTCCGCCACAAACGAGTCGGTCCAGTCCATCTGATCGTCCACCTCGACGCTATCCACTTCCATGTAGCGCAGCGCGTCCAGACTCGTACGCGTCTTGAGGATCTGCTCGACTATGTAGCGGAAATGGGTCTCCGCCGCCTTGCCGTCGAGGTGATCGATGAGCAGGCCGTTCGAGTTGGGACTGGGCACCATCAGTTTCTGGCCGGTGTTGCTGGTGATGAACCTGGCAATCACCCAGGACCCGGGCGGAACGTCCCAAGTGAGCAGCCCGTCGCGGTTCATCTTCTCGCTGAGGTTGACGACGGCGGCGGCATCGCGGATGACGTGGTCCGGCGATTCCAGGAAAGCCAGCACGGCGATGTCCTTGTAGTAGAGCGGCAGTCCATCGGCGCCTTTGGGTGCCTGGTTGGCCGGGAAGGGCAACACCTGCGACAACTTCGCCGAGCCGGTGACGGTTATCTCGCTGTGATAGAAGCCCTTCATGGCATCGCGCGGCTCAATCCATCCTCCACCCGCGTTCCAACTGCTCGAGGCGACCATTCCCAGGTGCAAGCCCAAGCGGTCGGCCTGATCGATGGCATGGTTGACGGCTTTGAGCGACTCGGGTCCGAGGAAGGCCGGGCCTGCCGGAATCGGTTCTTCCGGAATGGCGCGGATGACACCGATGTCCCAGATCTCCACGCCGGACATTCCTTTGGCCTTCATTTCCTCGAGTTCGTAGGTGATCCGGTCAAGATCCACGTCGCCATTCATCCAGTCCCAGAATGCGCCGGGGCGGGCTTCCATGGGCGGGTCTTGAAACAGGGCCGCCGTGGGTTCGCGCTGCGCTGCCGGGCTGGCGTGGGCAATGACGAACTCGACGAGTTCCTGACATTGGAAGAATCCGTCCCAGACGTTGTGGCCTTGCCCGGGCGGAATGCGCAGGCGCATCGAACCGCCCAACTCGCGGTAGCGGCTGGCGAGCAAGGCGGAGTTGTCCGGCAGAGGCACCACGTCATCTGCATCGCCGTGGATGTGAAAGATCGGCACCCCGGCTTTCGCCAGCGGAGCGAGGCGGTCGATCGGGTTGTTCTGTGCTAGCTGTGCGTCGAGTTGTGCCACGGTCAGGCCGTAGGCACCGCAGGCCTTGTCGAGGCCTGGCCAGCTGCGGAGATTGCACACTGGGTAGATGCCGGCGATGCAGCCCACCGAGTCCGGATGCTCGGCAGCCCAGTTGTAGAGCATCAGCCCGCCGCGGCTGCGGGGTAGCAGGCACGGCTTGCGGCTGAATCCGCGCCGCTCCACCAGTTCCCGGTAGAAGGCGGTGAAGTGGGCGCGGCCCTGCGGACTGCCAAAGGACTCGCCGACGTCCACGCCGGCCACCGCGATGCCGGCGGCGAGGAACCGCTCGAACATCCAGTTTTCGCGGGCCTCGGGAAGGGCGGGCAGCGTGGGCGCATACCAGACCCATGGGATGGGACGATTGGCGCGACGGTTCTCCACAGCCGGGAGGATTACGAACGCGGTGCGGCCCTCGACCTCGAAGACTTCTCCCGGAATAGGCAACGCCTTTTGTGGCTTCACTGCATCGTCAGTCCAGGCCCGGTTCAGCGGGAGTGTCATCGCTATGGCCAATAGCGCCGTGACCAACACCGCGGCACGTGACAGACAGGCTTGTAATAGTGCTTTCATACTTTGCGTGTGCTGCTTTTCTGAGTGATTGGATGCGCTGTCCGTCTTGCCAGTTTGCCGCGGGGCTCGGGGACCTGTCGAGAAGTCCCTGGGCGTGACGACTCGAACCGGCCCGACAAGGCCCGACTTGATCAGCGGCGGTGTCGCCGCGCAAACCGGCCGGGTCTCTTTCACGCGCTGGTCATCGACGGCACGTACAGCTGCGCGCCGGCAGAGCTTGCGCCGAAATTCCATGCAGCGTCGCCGCTCGAGGACTCTGATGTCGAAGAACTGGCGCGCACGCTGCAGCGACGCGTGACGCGCTATCTCGAGCGTAGGGGTCACCTGCCGCGCGAGAGCGCTGTCGACGACGAGTCTTCCGAGCGCGAGTTGCT
>JANMRV010000526.1:0-7589 GCA_031388685.1 Planctomycetota bacterium | reverse complement strand
GCCTCCGAGCGCCCGCGCTGGATCTCGTTCGCGCCCCTGGAGGACGTATGAGCCAGCCTTCGTGCAAGCTGACCCGCGTTCCTCGTACCATGGACAGCCAAGCGCACCCAGTGCGGACTCTTTGAATGGACTGGGAACTTTTCTACAGCTCGTTTCGCAAGCCGAGCTTCATCGCCGGTTACGAGATCCAGAATCGCCTGGGCGGCGGAGCGTTTGGTGACGTCTACAAGGCGCGCAAGGTCTCGATCGACAAGAGCTACGCGATCAAGTTCGTCAAGATCGACGAGGCAACTTCGCGCGCGGCGATCGAACGCGAGCTCGAACAGGTGCGCCACTTCTCGGCGATCGACCACCCGAACCTCGTGACCATCGAGGACATGGGCGTCGTGCTCGACGTGCCCTACCTCGTGATGGGTTACGCGGGCGAAGACACTCTGGCGCGGCGGCTCAAGCGCGAACGGCTGAGCCGAGCGCACGCGCTCAACCTTTTCGTGCAAACCTGCCGCGGCGTGGCTGCGCTGCACGAGCGGCGCCTGGCCCATTTCGATCTCAAGCCTTCGAACATTTTCTTGAAAGGCGATGTCGCGCGCGTCGGCGACTATGGCTTGGCCAAGCTCCTGATCGAAGGACGCCAGACCCTGTCCTTCGGCCGGGGAACGCCGCAGTACATGGCGCCGGAGATGCTCAAAAATCGCGCCGACCTGCGCGCGGACATTTATTCGCTGGGCGTGATCCTGTTCGAGATCTACAGCGGCCGTCTGCCTTTCGAAACCAGTCCCGACGCGGGAGTCGTGTTGCGCGAAGACGATGCTCCGCCCCAGTTCCCCGACGACTTCCCGCCGCGGGTGCGCGCCGTCGCCGAATGTTGTTTGCGCGTCGAGCCCGCGAATCGCTTCGCGGGAGTTCCGCAGTTGCTTGCCGCGCTTGGCCAGACGCTGCGGGCGGGCGATCCGATGGTGGCGCTCGAGTCGCTGTCGGCGGAGATTCCGTCACTCCCGCCGATCCTGCCCGCTGCCGCGGCGAGTGCCGCGGCGAATGCACCGACGCCGCGTCGGCCCGAACTGCGCTCGACCGCGACGGACTTGACGCGCGGAGCCGTCGAGGTGGCGCGCGGCGTGTGGGAAGGACTCAAGAGTCCACGCTCGCCCGGGCCGACGAATGCGGCAGCGCCGCCGATTCCGCGGTCGTTGCCTCTGCCACAGGCCGCGCTGCCCCCGGAACCGGCTCCCGCGAGCGCGCCCGCGCCCGCGCCTGCGCCGATTGCGTCTGCGCCGATTGCACCGGGGCCGCCTGCGCTGCTCGACGACGTGGTCTCGATCCAGACCTTGGATGAAGCCGCGCAGCAGTCGCGACTCGCCCGCGCAGCACCCCGCGCGAACTCCCCGACGCTGTTCTCCGTGCAGGATGCGGACCCGTTGCCGCCGCCGCAGCTTCCTTCCGCGGTGAACTGGTCGGGCACTTCCAGCGCAGCCGTGCCGGTGCCGCCGCAATCGAATCGCGGTGTACTCGGCGCGCTGCGCGCGACGCTGGAACTTGGCTTCGAAGTCTTGATGGCACTGATCTCCGGCCCGGTCAAGCGCTCGGTCGGCGGCGTCGGACGCGCGGGCGGCCGCTTTGTCGAAGGCGGCCGCGGAGTGTTCCTCGGTGTCCTGCGATTGTGTCTTTTCCTGGCCGGCATGCTCGTGCTTGGAGCCGCGCTGATGTACGTCGTCTTCCTGCTTCTGCACAAATCCTGAGAGTTCCATTGAGCGAATACATTCCCGACATCGCGCGCCTGCAGGCCTACGACGATGGCGAGTGGCTCGCCCTCGAGCGCGAGTATTCCGGACGCCTGCTGGCTTACGTGTCGAAGCGCGTCAAGGACAGCCAGGCGCGCGAGGACGTGCTGCAGGAGACCATGCTCGGAGCCGTGCGCGGCATCGGCAGCTACGATCCGATCTACACGTTCGAACAGTATCTGTTTGGGATCTGCCACAACCGCACGATCGATCACATGCGCCGTCGCAAGCTCACCACGCTCGACAGCGAAGAAGGCGAGTCGGGCCGCACCGGCATCGAGGCGCGCGCGAGAGACGACGAGACGCCCAGTCGCGTCGTGCGCGGCCGCGACCTCGAAGCGCGCGCGCACGGATTGCTGGTCGAGATCTTGCGCGCCTGGGTGCAGGAGACTTGGGCCGAGGGCGAGTTCAAACGCCTGATGGTGATCGAGGCCTTGCTGCACGGCGGTTGGCGCAACAAGGACACCTGGGAGCGCTTCGGTTTGCGCGACGAGACCTCGGTCGCGGGAATCAAGTTCCGCGCTGTCTCTCGGCTGCGCGAACTCGCGATTGCAGGCGACGCGTCGGGCAGCTTGCTCGAGGCGATCGCCGCCGGCGCGCAATCGGGCGAAGCCAGCCTGGACATGTCGATCGAAACCGCCTGGCGCGAGGCGCGCGTCTCGTGCCCGGCGCGGCATTGGCTGGCGCGCTCACTCGTCGGCTCGCTGGAGTCCGGACCCGCCGAGTACCTGCGCTTTCACGTCGAGGAGATGCGCTGCCCCTGGTGCGCGGCCAATCTCGAGGACTTGCGCTGTCTCGAATCGGCGGGTGACGTCACGGCCATGGTCGAACGCGTGCAAGCCTCGACGCTGCTCTACCTGCGCTCGAGAACTCGCGGGTAGACCCTGCCCGATGGGGCGACATGAGCGGCTCGGACGGGCGAATCCAAGAACCGCGAACACAGTTCGAACATGCCACTGGACCGGCGATGTCCAGCTGCTGCTCGATCTGCGTATCTTAGGCGGACTCCTTCGCGGCCCGAGTCAGGGTCGCGGGCTTTTTCGTCCTTTCGCAGCGCTGCACATCGACCATGATCCAAGCACTCCGCCGGTTGCTTCCGTTCGTCTTCGCCATCGGCGTTTTGACGATCCCCTGCTTCTCGCAAGCTTCTCGCGGAGCCGGGCTCGCTGTTGCACTCGATTCGATCCGCACCGACAACGTCAAGTCGGACATCTTCTTCATCGCCAGCGACGAGCTGGGCGGGCGCGACACGCCGAGCAGCGGTCAGCGCATCGCGGCGCGCTTCATCCGCGCGCGGCTGCAGCGCCTGGGCCTGTCGCCGGGAACACCGGACGGGTACCTGTACAAGTACACGCTGGTCCGCCGCGAGCTCAACCTCGCCGGGACGAGTGCCCAGGTGGTCAGGGCCGGCAAGTCGATCGACTTCAGTTTCGGCAACGAGTACGCGTTTCATTCTGGCGGCATCGCGACCGCGACGACCGCGGGCAATGTCGTCTACTGCGGCGATGTCGACGTGGCCAAGCTCGAAACGCTCGATCTCGCCGGCAAGTGGGCGTTGTGCGAAGACAACGGCTTGCGCACATCGGACCGGCGCGGCGCGGTCAAGAAAGCCGGCGCGGTCGGAATCCTGCTCGGGCCCGGTTCGAAGACCAGCGACGAAAAGATGGCCAGCCGCATCAAGGAGTACTTGTCGGGAGCAAAACGTCCGGGCGTGCAATTCCCCGGGAACCGCGCCGAAGAGCGCGAGCTCTTTCCGTACTTGATCGTCTCCGGCCCGGCCATGGCGCAGATGTTGTTGCTGGCGGGTCCCGCCGACCCCGCCAACGCGCGTCCCTCAGTGGGCACGGATCTGGGCGTGGTCTTTACCGACACGCGCAAGGAAGACGGCGTCGATGGCATGGTCGAAGTCGAGAACGTGTGTGGCTTCTGGCCGGGCGCCGACCCCGTGCTCTCGAAGGAAGTGATCATCATCAGCGCGCACTACGACCACGTCGGCACGGATGCCGCGGGCGTCGTTTTCAACGGCGCGGACGACAACGGATCGGGGACCACCGGGCTGCTGCAACTCGCGGAAGCGTTGGCCGTCAACGGGCCGATGCGTCGCTCCGTGCTGTTGATGTGGGTTTCGGGCGAGGAGAAGGGGCTGTACGGTTCGCGCGCCTGGTGCTCGGCGCCGTCACTGCCCGAGGGGCATCGCGCCGTGTGCAACATCAACATCGACATGATCGGCCGCAACGCGCCCGACATGTTGCTCATCACGCCGACCAAGGCGCGCAAGAGCGACTACAACGGTCTGACGCGGCTGGCCGAGTCGCTGTGCGCCGAAGAAGGATTCCCGACGCTGGGGAGCGCCGATCAGTATTGGACGCGCTCTGACCAAGTCAATTTCGCGTCGTACATGAAGATCCCGGTGGCTTTCCTTTTCTCGGATGTGCACGAGGACTATCACCAGTCCACCGACGATCCGGAGAAGATCGACTGCGACAAGATCCGCCGCGTCACGCGCCTGGTGCTGCGCATGATCGATGGCTTGCAGGCGGACAAGCTGGATCTGTAGACGTCGGGAGCCTGGCGCTTTCATCGATTCGTACTCGAATCGTTGAAAGTGCCATCTCCGTACCGGGACGATCACTGCCCCCGCTGACGCTACAACGCCGCCTGCGCCGCCGCGAGGCGCGCGATCGGGATGCGCAGCGGCGAGCACGAGACGTAGTCCAGATTCAGCTTCTCGCAGAACTGGATCGAGCGCGGATCGCCGCCATGTTCGCCGCAGATGCCGAGCTTCAGGTCCGAGCGTGTGCCGCGACCTTCCGTCGACGCAAGATGCATCAGGCGGCCGACTCCGGCGACGTCGATGGACTGGAACGGATCGCGCTCCCAGATTTCCTGCTCGACGTACATCGGGATGAAGCCCGCGTCGTCGCGCGAGATCCCCAATGTCGTCTGCGTCAGATCGTTGGTGCCGAAGGAGAAGAACTCCGCGCCACGCGCGATGTCGCCGGCGAGCAGCGCGGCGCGCGGCAGTTCGATCATCGTGCCGACCTGGAAGGACACGCGCGCCTTGCGTTCGCGGAACACCAACGCGGCCGTGCTGCGCACGATCTGTGCCTGCAGTTCGAACTCGCGCAGCGTGCCCACCAGCGGGATCATCACTTCGATCTTCGGCGTGCGGCGCGTCCTCGCGCGCACCGAAAGCGCCGCCTCGAAAATCGCGCGCGCCTGCATCGCCGTGATCTCGGGAAAGGAAATGCCCAACCGGCAACCGCGGTGGCCGAGCATCGGATTCTGTTCGGCGAGACTCGCCACGCGCGCGCGCACGTGCGCGAAGGAGTGGCCGAGTTGTTTCGCGAGCGCGCGCTGCTCGGGTTCGCTGTGTGGCAGGAACTCGTGCAAGGGTGGGGTCGAGGGTGCGAATCGTCACCGGGAAACCCGCCATCTGCTCGAAGATGCCTTCGAAGTCGGCGCGCTGCAGCGGCAAAAGGCGCGCCAGCGCGGCCGCGCGATCCGCGGTCGTCTCCGCCAGGATCATTGCGCGTACGCAGTCGATTTTATGCTCGCCGAAGAACATGTGTTCCGTGCGGCACAGGCCGATGCCTTCCGCGCCGAGCGCCAGCGCTACGCGGCATTGATCGGGCTGGTCGGCGTTGGCGCGCACGCGCAGGCGGCGCACTTGGTCGGCCCAGCTCATCAATCGCTCATAGGCCCGCCAACTCTCGCCGCCGTTCTTGCGCGCGCTTTTCGGACCGTTCAGTACGGCCATGATCGCCGACGGTTGCGTGTTGAGCCGACCTTCGAACACGTCGCCGGAATTTCCGTCGAGGCTGATCCAGTCGCCCTCGCGCAACTTGCGGCCGCCTGAGCACAGGGTGCGCTTGCGCGAGTCGATCTCCAGCATGCCGGCTCCGACGACGCAGACCTTGCCCATCTGCCTGCCGACCAGGGCGGCATGGCTGGTCATTCCGCCGCGCGCCGTGAGAATGCCCGCCGCGGCTTGCATGCCCTTGATGTCGTCGGGACTGGTCTCGATGCGCGCCAGCACGACGGTTTCGCCGCGCGCGGCGGCTTTTTCCGCGGCCGCCGCGGTGAACACCAAGTGTCCGCTGGCGGCGCCGGGGCCGGCCGGCAAGCCGTGCGCGATGCGCCGTCCGCTGCTCGCGGCGGCTTCGGCTTGGCCCGCTTCGAACACAGGCTGGAGCAGTTGATTCAGCGCCTCCGCGGGAACTCGGCGCAGGGCCTCGCGCTTGTCGATCACGCCTTCGCGCACGAGATCGACGGCGATGCGCACGGCCGCGAAGCCGGTGCGCTTGCCGGTGCGGCACTGCAGAATGTAGAGCTTGCCGCGCTCGACCGTGAACTCGAGATCCTGCATGTCGCGGTAGTGGCGTTCGAGCACCGCCTGGATGCGCAACAGTTCGCGCCAAGCGGCCGGCGAATGCGCGGCTAGTTTGCCGATCGGCTCTGGTGTGCGAATGCCCGCAACCACGTCCTCGCCCTGGGCGTTCATCAGGACTTCGCCGTAGAAACGCTTTTCGCCGCTCGACGGATCGCGCGTGAATGCGACACCTGTTCCGGAATCGTCGCCGAGATTTCCGAAGACCATCGCCACGACGCTGACGCCCGTGCCCCATGACGAGGGAATTTCGTTCATGGCGCGGTAAGCCACGGCGCGTTCGGTCATCCAGGACGCGAACACCGCGCGGATCGCGCCCCACAGTTGCGCATGGGGATCCTCGGGAAACGCTGCGCCGGTGCGCGCGAGCACGATTTGCTTGTAGTCCCCGACCAGCGCGCGCAGGTCGGCGCTGCCTAGATCGCAGTCGCGTTCGACTTTGCGTCGGCGCTTCAGATGGTCGAGCCTGGCGCGGAAGGGATCTTGGTCGTGGTCGTTCTCTGCGTGCACACCGAGCACGACGTCGGCGTACATCTGCACGAAGCGTCGGTACGCATCCCAGGCGAAGCGCTCGTCACCCGATTGCAGGGCAAGTCCGACCACGGTGGAGTCGTTGAGTCCAAGGTTCAGGACGGTGTCCATCATCCCCGGCATGGAGACTCGCGCGCCCGAGCGCACGGAGACGAGCAGCGGGTCGCGCGGATCGGCGAAGCGGCGCCCGACGTTTTTCTCGACGCGCGCGAGCGCCGTCATGACTTCGCGTTCGAGGTTCGGCGGCAGTTTTCTTCCATGCTCGAAGAACCAGGTGCAGACTTCGGTCGAGACCGTGAAACCCGGCGGGACCGGAAGACCCAGGCGGCACATCTCGGCCAGGTTCGCACCCTTGCCGCCCAGCAAGTCGCGCAGTCCGGCGTGTCCGTCGGCTCGGCCTTCCTCGAAGGAGAAGACGCGCGCGGCCGCAGGCCGGCGCGCGTTTCGTGTCAAACTCGGCTGGTCGGTGACCGGGGCGATGCGATGCCGCCGGCCGTCGCCCCGGGGAGAGGGGGATCGGTCCATGGCCACCATGTCGGCCACACGAGCCCAATTCCCGAAATCCCGTCGTAGGCAGATGACAATTTCGGGCCGAAGCAGACCCGGCCGCCAGGGCTCCCCTCAGGGGGCGGGGGGCTCTTCCGTGAAGCGGCTGATCTTCCAGAGCTGGTCGACGTGGAAACTGGTCAGCCCGTCGAGGTCGACTTCGGCCTGCTCCTCGTGCTTCAAGCTGACCTCTGCGCTGACCTCTTGCCCCTGACCTGACTTGCTCACGCGGACACCGGACGCGAAATCCAGGCGGCCGTCTGCAAGCAAAAGGCCGCCTTTGTAGATCTGGAACTCGTCCTGGCGGATCAGGTCGACCAGCAAGCGTCGACCGGCCACCTCGA
>JANMRV010000494.1:0-1143 GCA_031388685.1 Planctomycetota bacterium | reverse complement strand
GATGTCTCTTATTCGATGTCCACACTGGTCGGAGCGTCGGCGGCGTTGGTCGTCGCGGTCGGCTTGCTCGCGCTGCTCGTGCCGACTTTCTATGCCAGTCGCGTCACGGAGTTGAAGGCGGAACGCGGCTGGAACTCGATTCCCCTGGAGACCGTGCAAGCGAAATCGGCCCAGGCTGCGCGCTTGAAATCGTACGCCTGGATCAATCGCGAGAAGGGCGTGGTCGCGCTGCCGATCGAGCGCGCGATGGAACTCGTAGCCGCGGAGTCCGCGAGCAGCGGCGGGGTGAAGCGATGAACGTCTTCGCCTGGATCCAGACCGTTGCGCCGGCGCCTGCCGCCGTGCAGGGCGCCGCGCAAGTCGCCGCGCAAACGCCGGCCGCAGAGCCCGCTGCCGTCGAAGCCGTCGAGGAACTTTTGCCGCAGGCTTCGAGCTTCGCGGCATCGGTCGACAACTCGTTCGTGTTGATCCTGTGGTTCGCCGTGTTCCTCGTGATTCTCGTCGCCGGCAGCTTCGCCTTGATCCTCCTGCGACGCGCAGCGACGAAGTCGGGCTCGGGCGAAGCCCCGCGCTCGCTCTACCGTTGGACCGCGGTCGGAGCCTTCCTGCTGGTCAGCACGTTTTTCGTGCAGGGCGCGCGGGTGTGGGCCGACATGCAAGTCGTGCCGCGCGGCGCGCTGCCGATTCAGGTTGCGCTAGAGGAAAAGGGCTGGAGCTTCACCTACCCCAACGGATTCGTCTCCAACGAGTTGCACTTGCCGCTGGGCCGCGCCGTCAAGTTCATGCTTCAGGGCGGCGTTGAGCCCTACACCTTCGCGATCCCCGCGTTCCGCTTGCAGGCGCAGGTTGCGGTCGGCGAAAAGCGCGAAGCCTGGGTCCAGCCGACGCTGCCCGGCGAGTACACCCTGCGCTCGACTTCGCTGAGCGAGCGCAAACCCGATTTGCTCGTCGCCCAAACGATCGTGCACAAAGAGGGCGGATACGAAAAGTGGTACCAGGACATCTCCGGTCCACCGCTCGATTTGCCGCCGATCGAACTGGGCCAGCGCTCCTATCAGATGCGCGGCTGCACGCAGTGCCACACGACCGATGGCAGCAAACTCATCGGTCCGTCGTTCAAGGCTTTCCTCGCGCGCGAGCACC
>JANMRV010000493.1:0-3204 GCA_031388685.1 Planctomycetota bacterium | reverse complement strand
TGACCACCGACTTGATGGCCTTCTGCGAGCAGGCCTGCCCGAGCTGGAACACGATCTCGATCTCCGGCTACCACATGCGCGAAGCGGGTTCGACCGCGGTGCAGGAGCTGGGCTTCACGCTGGGCAATGGGCGCGCCTATGTTCGCGCGGCGCTCGCCGCAGGGCTTGCGATCGACAGTTTCGGCCCGCGCCTGTCGTTCTTCTTCAACGCGCACAATCACTTGTTCGAAGAGGCGGCGAAGTTCCGCGCGGCGCGGCGCATGTGGGCGCGAATCATGCGCGAGGAGTTCGGCGCGAAGAACCCCGAGAGCTGGATGCTGCGTTTCCACACGCAGACCGCGGGATCGATGCTGACCAGCCAACAGCCCGACAACAACGTCGTGCGCGTCACCGTGCAGGCCCTGGCGGCGGTGCTCGGCGGGACGCAGTCGCTGCACACGAATTCGCGCGACGAGGCGCTGGGCTTGCCGAGCGAGGCCTCGGCGCGGCTTGCGCTGCGCACGCAGCAATTGTTGGCCAGCGAATCCGGAGTCGCCGATGTCATCGATCCGCTCGGCGGTTCGCCCTACGTAGAAAGCATGACCGACGAACTCGAAGCACGCGCGTTGGCCCTGATGGCGCGCGTCGACGAAAAGGGCGGCGCGGTCAAGGCGATCGAAAATGGCTTCGTGCAGCGCGAAATCCATCGCTCCGCAGTCGAATGGCAGCGCGACGTCGAGAAGAACAAACGCACGATCGTCGGCGTGAACGAGTTCGTCGAGCCCGAAGAGCCGCCCAAGATCTTCCGTCCGAACCCGGCGGCGCGCGACGAGGTCATGGCCGATCTCGCCGCGGTGCGCGCACAGCGCGATGCGCGCCGGGTCGAAGTCGCCCTCGATGCCGTCGACGTTGCTGCACAGGGCAAGTCAAATCTCTGCGAGCCGATCCTTGCGGCGGTCGAGTGTTACGCGACGATCGGCGAGATCTGCGGCGTGCTCGAAAAACGCTTTGGCACCTACAAGGCGCCGGAGGTCCTGTGATTCCCGCTCATCCCGCGTTGCAGGGCGTCGTCAGCGGCTTGCACCACGTTGCGATCGTGGTCGAGTCGATCGAGAAAGCGCGCGGCGTCTACGAGGGCGCATTGAAGATGCCCGCGGGCGAAGTCGAGCTCGTCGCGGACCAGAAAGTTCGCGTGCTCGTCGTGCACGCGGGCTCGCAGCGCATCGAATTAATCGAGCCCGCGAGTCCCGATTCACCGGTCGCCGGGTTCCTCGCGAAACGAGGGCCGGGGCTGCATCACCTCGCGTATCAAGTAGAGAACATCGAGCGTGCGATCGCGGCCTGCAAAGCGGCTGGACTGCGCATGATCGACGAAAAGCCGCGCATCGGCGCGCACAATTGCCGGATCGCCTTCGTGCATCCGTCGGCGACGGGTGGTGTGTTGAGCGAACTCGTGGAGGAGCCAAAGGCTCACTGAGGCGGAAATGATTCGACTCATTCCAGTCATGATGCTGGTGGCGTGCGCTTCTGCTGTACCCCATTCTCAATCCAGCACGTCGAGCGTACCAACCGCTTCTTTGACGCCGGATGTCATCGGCGGTTCCCGGGCAGGGAGCCATGCCCCTGGTCTTTGTGTGTTGGATTTGGCCGGCTTCAGGATGCTCGTAGCGGTGCACGCGGCCCGAATGCTCGACGTGCGAACCGGCGTGATCGTCGATCAGCCCTGGATCCAAGTCGAAGATGGGAAGATCACTGGAGTCGCCGCCGTGCGGCCCGAGGGCAGTCAAGTCATCGAACTCGGCGACGTGACGCTGCTGCCGGGGCTGATCGATTGCCACGTCCATCTCACAGGTTCGCTCGAAGGCGACTTCGTCAACCGCAGCGTTCACGAGAGCGCCGTGGACGACGCCATGCACGCCGTCGCGAACGCGAAGAAGACGCTCGACGCCGGTTTTACGACCGTGCGCAACGTCGGCTGCGCGGACTTCGTCGACGTGGCGCTGATGCGCGCCGTCGAGCGCGGCGAAATCGTCGGTCCGTGGATCTGGCCCGCCGGCTATTCGATCGGCATCACCGGCGGTCACGCCGACGAGACCGGTTTCCGGCCGGGCTTGCTCGTGCGCGGGCCCGCGGAGGGCATCGCCGACGGACCCGAGGAATGCCGCAAGGCCGTGCGTGCGCAGCTCAAGTACGGCGCGAAAGTGATCAAGTGCGTCGCGACGGCAGGTGTGCTTTCCTTTGAATCGAGCGTCGGCGCTCAACAGTTGTCCGACGAAGAGTTACACGCCATCGTCGACGAGGCTTCGCGCCACGGCGTCAAGGTCTGCGCCCACGCCCACGGCAGCGCCGGCATCCTCGCCGCGGTCAAAGCCGGCGTCGCCTCGATCGAACACGGCAGCATGATCGACGCCGAGTGCATCGCCGAGATGAAGAAGCGCGGCACCTATCTCGTGCCGACCAGCTATCTCGCGACCGCCATCGACTTGAACAACTTGCCGCCGCAGATTCGCGCCAAGGCCGAGAGCATCCTGCCAGAGGCGCGCAAGAACCTAAAAACCGCGATCGCGGCCGGCGTGAAGATCGCTTTCGGCACCGACGCCGCAGTGATTCCGCACGGCGACAACGCGCGCGAGTTCGCGGTCTATGTTGAATGCGGCATGAGCCCACTCGAGGCAATCCGAACTGCGACGCTCAATGCCGCCGACCTGCTCGGCGTCAGCGATCGCGGGGAAATCGCCGCCGGAAAGCTCGCCGACCTGATCGCCGTACCCGGAAATCCGCTCGAAGACGTCACGGCGCTTGAGCGCGTGACCTTCGTCATGCACGCTGGAACGCGCGTGCGCTGAACCCAACTCGTCCCTCTCTCCCCTTAGATTCCCGAAGCACGATGACCCAAGAGACTCCCCTCGAACGCCTGCGCCGCATGCGCGAACTGACTCTGCTCGGCGGCGGCCCGGAGCGCATCGCCCAGCAGCACAAGAAGGGCAAGCTGACGGCGCGCGAACGGCTCGACCTCTTGCTCGACGAAGGTTCTTTCATCGAGCTCGACCGCTTCGTCACGCACCGTTGCACCGATTTCGGCATGCAGGAGCAACAGATCCTCGGCGACGGCGTGGTCACCGGACACGGCTTGATCGAAGGCCGGACGGTCTACGTCTACAGCCAGGACTTCACCGTCTTCGGCGGCTCGCTCTCGGAAACGCAGGCCGAGAAGATCTGCAAGAT
>JANMRV010000475.1:0-7061 GCA_031388685.1 Planctomycetota bacterium | reverse complement strand
CGTGCTCGCGTTCGTGGTGCTGCCGATGCTGTTCGACACGGGAGCCGCGCCCTGGAAGTGGAATCTTGCGCTCGCAGTTGCGACCACCAACTACGTCTACAAGTTCGTGATCGCCGTCGGCACGACACCTGTTCTGTACCTGGTTCACGGCTCGGTCCAAAAGTGGCTCGGGAAGGACCTCTCACAGCGCATGTCCCACGAGGCGCACCCTCGCGATCCCCAATAGCGCCCGGCTCTCGGCCGCATCAGGGACGCTGCGGCTTCGCCTGCCAGCCGGGTTTGTTCGCATCGAAGTCCGGTTCGGGAAGTTGAGCGACGCGTTCCGCGCGCTGCGCTGGATCCAATTCGATCCGAGTGCCTATTCCGCGAAAAATTTCGAGTCCTTGAGAACGCGCGACAATTTCTCGCAGCGTGCGGCCGCGCGGCATGTCCTCCCAGGGATCGAAGCGCTCCTTGAAATCGAATAGCGCCGGCACGACACGCCGCGCATAAGTCATGTACGCCGGATTGTCGGTCTGGAACACGAACACTCCGCCAGGCCGCAGCACGCGGTGGATCGCGGCCAGCACTTCGGGCGTCAACTGCCGGCGCGCCGCGCTGCCCGCCTCGTAGTAGGGTTGCGGGTGATAGAGGTGCAGCTCGTCGACACTCGATTCGGGGCAGCGCTCGATCACGAACTCCGTCGCGTCGCCCCAGGCAAATTTCACATGGAAGAGCCCGCGCTGTCCGGCGCGCAGACTTCCCAGACGCAATGCCGGCGGGACGAGTTCGACTCCGAGGTGATCGACGTCCTTGCGCGCGAGGCCCGAGTGCACGAGCCAGTAGCCGTTGCCGCAACCGAGGTCGAGTACGCGCCGCCCGTCCCGGCCGAAGGACTTCGTCCAGTCGAAGATCGTGCCCGGATCCCCAAGGCCAAGGCGTGTGCGCACCCACTGCTCCTTGGGCAAGACGACGCCGGGCCAAAAAAGATCGGCGGCGTTGGACCAGGCCGGCCGCCGGCCCCCGCGCCGGCCGGACGACTTCGGACTCGATTTGCGCCGGGGCGGTTTCAAGCGAGGACAGTCTAGCCGCAGCTGCGCCCGCGAAGCCCGTGGTGGATCCGCGTGCGCCACTCCTGGCAGAATGCAATGCATGAAGTCAACGGCCACATCAGCCAAGTCAGTGGAACCCGCTGAGCCATCCAAGAACCGTGCGCGGCTGGCCCTGGTGGCGATACGCATTTCGGCGTTGTGGGTGCTCGCGGTCGCTTCGATCAAGCTCTTCAAGGGCTCGCCGAGCGACCTGCCGCTGATGGTCCAGAACTTCATGGGCTGGATGGACATCGGTCTGAAGTTCCAGCTTGTCGTGGCCATCGAACTCTCGGTCGTGTTCCTGGCCTTCCTGCGGCCGAGCTGGGCCTGGCCGCTGCTGGTCGGCATGTTCACGCTCTTCGTTGCGATGCTGTCGAAGATGATCGCCGACGGCGCGACTTCCTGTGGGTGCTTCGGCGGAGCGATCAAGCTCTCGCCGGCTGCAATGCTTGCCATCGATGCCGGCTGCCTGGTGGCGATCCTTGCGGCGCGGCCGTGGAGTTCACTCGCCGCGACGCCACCTCGTTGGCCTTTGCTGCTCGCGGCCCTCGCCTGTGCTTGGGTCGCACCTTTCGTCGCGTTCAAGAACGAGCAGCTTCCGACTCAGCCGCCCGTGGTCGCCGGAGCTGTATGGCAGCTGCCCGTGCCCATGCCGGTGTTCCAGACGATCAATCCGCGCAAGCAGGAGTGGCTCGGCAAGCACCTCAAGGACACTCCGCTAGGCCCGTTGATCGACGTCGAACTCTATCCGCAGGACGCGACCTGGATCCTGTATCGCATCACGTGCGAACACTGCGCCAAGGAACTGATGGAGATCGCCAACGATCCCGAGCTCTCCGCAAAACTCTATGTGATGGTGCGCATCCCGGAACCCGACGAAGCGAAATTCCGCCAGGTGCACCAGTACCCGCCGATCTACCAGGAGGCGCTGCTGCCTGTGCTCGCGCGCGGCTACTTCGGTCAGACGCCCTGGACGCTCGAGGTCGAGGGCGGCATAGTCAAATCGGTGACCGCCGGCGAAGGCGTGGAAGACTCGCCGCCGGCGCCGGGCAAACAGTAGCAGCCGACTACTTCAGCGCGACCAGATAGGCGATCCACGCCGGGCAGTTCTCGCCGCGTTTGCCTTGACGGAATTTCCCGTCGCCTGTGATGCCGTCCTTCTCCGTGCCCTCGAAGTAGTTGAGCACCTTGGAGAAACCGGCGTCGGCGAGCACGTCGCGCAGCTCGGTCAGATACCACTGGCGCCACTTGTAAGTGAACGCGCGGCGCATTTCCGTCTTGTCGGGGAAGCGGAAGTGGATGTAGCAGGTGTACTCGCCGGTGCCGGGAAAAAACTCGGCCTGCTCCCAGATGTAGTGGAAACCCGGGCAGCGCAGGCTTTCTTCCATCTCCTCGGCCGACTCGGTTCCGCCGTAGAGATCGATCACGAAGATTCCGTCAGGTGCGAGGTCCTCGCGCGCGGCGCGAAAATACTCGAGCAGTTCGGCGCGCGTCGTCAGGCAGTAGTAGGAAAAATTCTGCGCGACGCGCACGTCGGGAGCACAATCGCTTTTCGCGCGCACGTCCTTGAGGTGCACCGTGTAGCGCTGCGCCACCTCCCCCAGCGGGTCGAAGTTGTGCGCCAGGCCCCAGGCGACCGGCTCGGGATCGATGTCGAAGCCCTCGGCGGTGTGGCGCTTGGAGAGCCTGATCCACTCCGAGGACAACAACCCCGTGCCGCAAAAGTCCTCGCGGAAATGCAGCGGCTCGCGACCGCGCAGGCGCCGGTATGCGTTGCGATGGAAATCGACGTCGGTGTCCGCCGACTGCACGGCGAGTTGATACAGCTCGTACTTGTCCGCGCTCGCCGCGCTGTAACGCGGCTTTTTCGCGCGCGCCTGCTTCGCCTTCGCGGGCTTGCGCACGACCTTGCCGGAGATCACTCGCGCGGACGTGCAGCTTGCGGCCGAATTCGGGGCGGACGTGTGTGTCGCGACGCGCGACTTCGACTTGGCGACCTGCTCTGGTGTCATATCCGGGGTATTTGCGCTCAAAAGCGTTCCTGGGTTCGGAGCGCGAAGAGCGTAGGGTCACAGCTTCGATTGCGCGAGCACCGATTCGTTCATCCACCCTTGGGCTGCGCCGGTTTCTCGCGCCCGCCGCCGCCCTCGCGAGGCTTTTGCTTGGAGGGATCGAGGCCTTCCTTCCAGCGCGGACGGAACGAACCGTCGGCGATCACCCGGCAGCCCACGAAGGCGCCGCGCGCGCAAGCCTCCAGGTGCACATAGTCGAGGCTCGCGGCCTCGTCCGAAACCTTGTGGTAGTCGTTGTGCAGCCCGAACGACGAAAGCGTCTGCGCGACGATTCCGCGCAGCGCGAGCGCGTAGTTGTCCGAGCGCCCGAAAAAGCCCTGATCCGGGCGCATGTCGGCGACCACGGGCACGCCCAGGCGTTGCAATTCCTCACCCAGATCGCTGCGCTCGAAACCAGTCAGCCACATGCGCGCCGGCAGCTTGAGCAGCGGATCCGGCCGTCCAAGCATTTCAAAGTTGACGTCGAGCACGATTTTGTCGAGCGGCACGAGCGGATGCTCGAGCGAATAGTAGGTGCCGACCAGGCCGATTTCCTCGCCGGTGGCGAGGAAGAACAGCAAGGTGCGCGCGGGCTTTTGACCGTGCGCGAAGGCCTCGGCGAGTTCCAGCACGACCGCGCAGCCCGAGGCATCGTCGTCGGCCCCGTTGTAGATCGTGTCTTGACCTTCGGCCGCCGGCTTCGGAGGCAGATGGTCGTAGTGGGCGCTGAACTCGATGATTTCGTCGGCCACGGACTTGTCCTGCGGAGTCCCGACGCCGCTGAGCTTGCCGACCACGTTGGCCGCCTCGAGCACGCTCGAACGAACCGGCGCGCGAAGCGTCAGCGCGGCGACCTGCTTGTCGAGGAAGGCCTGACGCAGGCTGCCGCGCACCGTGATACGCGGTGTCGCCGGACTGGTCCGCGAACGCGGCCGCGGAGGACGTTCCAGCGGTTTGGAGCCCGGCTCCTTCGCTCCGAGCGTGACCAAGAGTCCCCAGCCGTTGCCTTCGGGAATTCCCGCGCTCTTCAGCCATTCTCCGCGCTCAGTGGCTGAAGCGGCCAGCAGGACGAGCGCCGCCGAACTGTCGGCCTGTTTGGGAATTTCAGCGGCACTGGTGGCGGTGACCACCTTGAGGCTGCGCTCGTCGCAACCTCCATCCGCCAGATCGAAATCGACGCCCGCGACGGAGGCCAGCTTCGCGCCCGCGCTGCTGACCGCGGCGAGCGTCGGGATCTCGAGGAACTCCGTCCGGCCCATCGGAACGATTTGGAAGTACGTTCCGTTCTCGCCGCCGGGCTCGAGGCCCATGCGCTTCAATTCCGCCGCCAGGTAGCGCGCGGCTTCCATGGCCTCGGGGCTGCCGGCCGAGCGTCCCTGCATGGAATCCGCTGCCAGAGCTCCCACCTGCCGGCGCAGATCCGCCTCGCAGACATCAGCGCTGGTCTGTGCGAACAGCCGCGACGAACTGCAGGCGAGGATGGATAAAAACGCGACGTGTCGAAAGCTGGCCGGATTCATGGCCAGAACGATACAGAGTCCGGCACTCAACCACCCGGCCTTTTGGCCGCGGCCGTGCGCGAACGCGCACCGACCGGCCGAAGGGGCCAGGTGGTTGGATAGCGGACTGCGGACCTACACGACCGCTTCGCGAATCGTGCGCAACAGTCGTTCGTTCGTCTTCGGATCGGAGACGATCACGCGCACGACGCCCTCGATGTGACGGGGAACGCTGACCAGGGTCGGATCCAATCGGCGCGCGACGCGACGCGCAAGATCCTGCGGCTTTTCGCACTGAAGCAGGATCCAGTCGCCGATGGAATGCATCGGCCGGACACCAGGAATCAGCGAAAGGCGTGAGTAGAAGCGATCCTTTTCGGCCACTGCATTCTCGTCAACCACGATGTACCTCCACGGATGTCTCGCGGGAGAAAATCCGCGCGAGCAGAAGGGCGCGGGAGCGGATCGACCGCGATCGGTCGTGCCGGCGGGCGCGCCAGGGAACGGTTCCAAAGGCACCGGGAGGCGGGGGCACAAGTTCCGAAATGAAGCCAGGCCCCCTCAAACCCGGACGGTCGCCACCGTATCTGGTGGAAGTAAGTCCCACAAGCACAATGGGTTCGGTTCATTTGCCGATCCGCGCTGCGTCTCGAATTCGGGAAAACGGGCGGCTACCTCGAGAGGGCTACCGGCGACACAATCGCCCCATGGAGTTTCATCCGAGACGCGTAAGAGTCAGCGCGTCGACGTCGAATCTCGGGCCCGGATTCGATCTCGCCGGTCTCGCCATAGATCGATTCCTCGAAGTCGAATTGCGCGCCGGACCCACTCGCGCTGAAACGCAACTCGAATTGGGCACGGGCTGCGAGGACTGGCCGCGCACGCCTTCCAACCGACTCGTGCGCGCCTTCCATGAAGCTGCGCTGCGGCGCGGAATCGATTCGCGAGCTTTCACACTCGTAGCCCGTTCGGAAATTCCCGTGGGCCGCGGCTTTGGATCGAGCGGCGCCGCAAGTGTCGCCGGTGTGTTGCTCGCCGATTCGCTCGCTGCGACTCGCGCCCCGCGCGACGCTCTGCTCGCCGAATGCATCGCGCTCGAAGGCCATCCCGACAATGCCACCCCCGCCTTGCTCGGCGGCTTCACGCTTTCCTTCCTCGATCACGGCCGCGCGATCGTGATCGAGAGCGAAGTGCATGAATCGCTGGGGTTTGCCATTGCCTGGCCGGACGCGGTGCTCGAAACCGAACACGCGCGAAAACTCCTGCCGCAAAGCGTGCCCTTCGCGGACGCTGTGGAAAATCCGCGCCGGCTGGCGGCGCTGCTCGCCGGCCTGCGTCGCGCGGACCGCGACCTGCTCGCGGTCGGAAGTCAGGATCGCCTGCATGAACGCCATCGCCTGCCGTTGATCCGCGGCGGGAGCGAAGCCCTCGAAGCGGCACGCGAAGCCGGGGCTTTCGCGGCAATGATCTCCGGCAGCGGGTCGGGAATGTTCGCGATCTGCGAACTTGGGGCTGAAGCGCGCATCGCCGCGGCCCTGCAACGCGGATTCGAGAGCGCCGGTGCGCGCGCCATCGGCGTGGTGGCGCACATGGTGCGCGAAGCCCCGCGCGTTCAAGCGTTGTGACGGAGCAGCGCCGTCAGTCGCGCAGGTAGGCGTGCCGGAAACCATCGAGAAAGCTCGAGGCTTCTTCCCAGCAGGAACTCGCCGCGGCGGACTCGGTCGCCTTGCGCGCGCGCTTGGAGTCGATCTCCGCGACGGCCGTGAGGAAGTCGCGCAGGTGCACGGGCGCGAGGCAGAATTCACGCAGGCCCACGCCGATGAGCAGCGGCAGATTGTGCGCGGCCGCGGCCGTGACGCCGAACACGGACAACGGCTTGGATTCGCGCGCACAGGCGTCGACCAGACTGCGCACGGCGCGCAGCACGAACGGGTGCAGCGTGTCGAACTTGCTTTGCAACGCGGGGTTCTCGCGGTCCGCCGCGAGCAGGTACTGGACCGTCTGATCCAAAGACAGCATCAGGAAATCACTCTCGCGAGCCAGGTCGTGCGCGCCGAAAAACGCGGCCGGCGATTCGATGACCACGCCGACGTCGATGCGCTCCTGGAACGGTTCGCTGCCTTTTCGCAGCACCAAACGCTCCTCGAACAGGATTTCCTTGAGGCGCCGCAGGTCCGCGCAATCGTTGACGAATGGAATGGCGATGCGCACCTGCGCGCCGGCGGCGGCGACCGAGATCGCCTGCAACTGGCGGCGCAGCACGGCTTCCGCGGCGAACAGGGCGCGCACGCCGGCGCGGCCCAGCGCCGGATTCTGCTCGCGCGATTCGTGCAGGTAGCCGAGCCCCAGGCTCGAGTCGGCATGCAGCAGCCTGAACGTGACCTTGTTGCCCCCGGCCGCGGCCACGACGGCCGAGTAGTGCGCGATCAAGCCTTCGCGCG
>JANMRV010000472.1:0-11273 GCA_031388685.1 Planctomycetota bacterium | reverse complement strand
GTGGGCCGCGCCGCTCGCGCGCGGGACCGCCGTCGCGATCTACACAGGCGCGGAGGTGCCGCCGGGTGCCGACGCGATCATCATGGTGGAGCAATCGACCGCGACGGATGTCGGTGTGGTGCTGCGCGACCGGCCGGCGAGCGGCGCGCACATCTGTACCCGCGGGCAGGATCTGAAGACCGGCGATACCGTGCTGCGCGCCGGCCATCGCATCCGAGCTACGGACCTCGCTTTGCTCGCTTCGGTGGGCTGCGAACCCGTGTTCGTCATCGTACGACCGCGCGTCACGGTCATGACCACGGGCGACGAACTCGTCGCGCCGGCGCAACGTCCCAAGGCCGGTCAGATCCGCGAAAGCAACACGCAGCAGCTGGCCGCGCTCTGCGCGGCGGCCGGCGCGCAGACGACCAACCTCGGCGTCCTGCCCGACGATCCAAGCGTTCTCGCCGGGGCCTTTCGCGAGGCGTTGCGGCAATGCGATGTCTTGATCACGACCGGTGGCGTGAGCATGGGTCGCTACGATCTCGTCGGTTCGGCGCTCGAGTCCGCCGGCGTCGAACCGATCCTGCACAAGGTCGCGATCAAACCGGGAAAACCGCTCTGGTTCGGCATGGCCGGGAAGATTCCGGTCTTCGCGCTGCCGGGCAATCCGGTCTCCTGCCTGGTCAACCACGCAATTTTCGTACGTCCCGCACTCATGCGACTCGGCGGCGAGACCGAAGCTGAACCAGCCCTGCGCCGCGGACGCTGGCTCGGGCCCGCGATCGGCGCGAATCCGCGCGAGCAGTACCTGCCGGTGCGCTGCACCGCGGGCGACGACGGTGTCGAACGTCTCGAGCCCGTTCGCTGGAACGGTTCGGCCGATGTCGTCGGTATCGCGCGCGCGGAAGCGTTCGCAGTGGTCCCCATCCAGACTCCGCTGGCGCACGGGGACCTAGTCGGCTACCGCGGGCTCGTATGAAGAACCAACTTCGCGAGCCGTCGGCGACGACGGGGCCGCTCCAACGCCTGGCCGGCCTGGGCGCGGCCTGGTTGCTCCTCTATTGTGCAAGCCCAGGAATCGTCGTGCCGGAGGGGCTGGCGATTCTGGCTCCGGCGGGCATAGCACTTTGGGCGTTTTTTGCGTCGCGCCCTGGCCGAGGCGCTTTCTGGATCGAGACTCTGGCCGGCTGCATCGGCTGGTGCGGCATCTGTTCCTGGGCGGCCATGGTCCACTGGACCTCGCTCCTGTTCATCGGGCCGGGCCTGGGCCTCTACTACGCCGGGGGTGGACTCTTGCTCCGGCGCCTTGCTCGCCATTGGCCCCTCGCGATTGCGGCGCCCGCGGCCTGGATGGGGACGGAGTGCATCCGCTCGATCCTCGAACCGCCGTTCGGGCTGAACTGGATGCGCCTGGGCATCCACGCTCACGACATCCACTGGCTCGCCGGCAGCGCGCGGGTCTGGGGCGTCTTTGGCCTCTCCTATGTATTGGCGGCCCTGGGCGGTGGGGCGGCCGATCAACTGCTTGCCTTTCGGTTCGATCCCGCTGCAGCGAGGATTCGCAGACGTTGGGCGCTGATCGCCGGTGGGGGACCGCTAGCCCTCGCCGTACTGCTCGCCTTCGCGACGAGTTCGCCTGAAACCGAGACGGGGCCGCGCGTCTTGTTGGTGCAACCGGGCATCGCGCAGGAGCGCAAGATGAAGTTGAAGGGTTCGAACGAACTCTTCATCGAGGGCGCGGCGCTCACCGCCCAGGGGCTGGAGGCCGCGCGCGTCGCCGGTGAGCGTCCGGTCGACTTCGTCGCCTGGGGCGAATCGATGCTGCCGATGTACGTCATCGATCCAGCGCTCCGCGAAGCCGTGAAGCAGGGTGCTCTACCGGCGCCATGGGTCGACGCGATCTTCGATGAAAGTCTGCTCAATGACTGGGAAAGGCGTGAGGACGAATGGGTGCGAGGGGTGCTCCTGAAAGGCGGGAGCGCGCGCGCCGGGATCCTGCCGTCCGGCACGGTGTTCGTTTCCGGCGTCGAGGTGCTGCTCGCCCGCGGAAAACTGAGCGGCCGCCAGAATGCGATCGCCCTGTGGAGTGCCGACGGCACGCGCAGCCCGACCGTCGGGAAAAGGCATCTGGTCCCAGCTGCGGAAACCATGCTCGGACTCGAGCGTTACGCGTTCATCCGCGACACGATGACCGCGCTGGCGGGCTACATCCCCGATCTTCTGGAGCACACCGGCTCGCGCCGGCTCGAATTCCAGGACCGTGCCGGCCGCAAGATCCAATTCGGTGCCTCGGTCTGCTTCGACAACGCCTACGACGGGGTTTTCGTCGAGCCGTTGCTCGAGGGCCCGGTCGATTTCCACCTGGTCGCGTCCAACGAGGCCTGGTTCAAGGGCGATCAGGAGCCCGACCAGATGATGGCCTTCTCGCACCTGGCGGCTATCGCCACCGGCCGCTCAGTCGTGCGGGCGACCAATTCCGGGATCAGCGCCGTGATCGATCCCGCCGGCCGCGAGGTCGCCCGGCTGGTCGTCGAGGGGCGCGATCGCGAGGTTTCAGGCACCCTGCGCGCGGATATTCCGATCCCCACGGCCGCCGGGCGGGAGCTTTTGACCCCCTACACCCGAAGCTGGCGCCTGTGGCCCAGCCTGGCGCTGCTGTGGCCGCTGATCCTCCTGATTGCCGCTCGCCGCTTCGGTCGGGGTGGTTACCAGGGGGCTGCTCGGGGTTAGGAATCGCGGGGGTTCTGCGACTCTCGATCGGAAGTAGTCTTGACCCTTCCTCGCGATCCTCGCTAGACTCCCGCCCCCACTTTCGTAGTCCCACCCCCCCGACCCGGAGCCTCGATCGGTTCTGCGATTCATCCCGCGCCTGCAAGCGCGAATGACTCGCGACGAACCTTCGCAAAACGCCCGGATCGATCGATTACCCCCCGCCTTTCTCCGGAGAAGTATGAGCGCCATCGGACGGATCTTCCTGATTCTGAACTTGATCCTCGCGGCCGTTTTCCTGGGCTTCGCCTCGAACCAGCTGGCCCAAAAGGAAAACGTCACCCAATCCCTGAACAACGAGAAGGCGGCCCACGAGACCGATAAGAAGGCAGCTGCCGAGAAGGAGGCCGGCCTCAACGTCCAAATCACGCAGCTGAAGACCGAGCTCTCCGGCGTGCGCGACGACCGCGACAAGGAGAAGTTGACGGGGGATCGCAACGGTCGGGATCTGGCCGAAGAAAAGGCCAACAACGCGCAATTGCGCGGTGAGCTGACCGGCATCAAGGAAAGCCTTGGCGGTTACACCACCACGATCGCAGCACTGACTTCCCAGAAGGACCGCCTGGTCACTGAGAGAGAAGAGGCTCAGGCCGCCCGTGACGCCGCTTCCGCCGATAAGGCCAAGGCCGACAAGGCCCGCCGCGACGCCGAAGACGCGTTGCAAACCGCCAACACCAAGATCGCATCCCTTGAGGTCGCGGTTGCCGGCGAGGTGAAGAATTCCTCCAAGCTCGACACGGAACTGAAGGCGCTCTACGTCGCGACCGGTCACCAGCGCATCGGTACACCCCAACCCCTGGTTGAGGGCGCGGTCGTTGGCGTCAACAACTCGATCGCGCCCGGCCTGCTCGCCATCAACAAGGGCAGCATGGACAAGGTCCTGCGCGGCTACGTCTTCGACGTCTACAACGGCAACGTCTACAAGGGCCGCGCCCAGGTCCAGACTGTCAACGACACGACCTGCTCGGCGCTGATGATCCTGACCGTGAGTGGCGCTTCAGTCTCCCAGGGTGACCGCGTCACCACCCAGCTCTAAGGCCTCCGGACCCAACCCAACAGGAAGAGCCCATGGCTAGCAATCGCAAAATCACGTCCACCAAGGCCGACAAGCGCAGCGCGCCCGCCCCTGTCGAGGCCGCGGTGGAGAAGCAGGGGATTGGTCTGGAGGGTGGCGTCGCCATCATCACCACCATCCTGCTGCTCGTCGCCATCCTGCTGGTCGACAAGGACTTGGCCACCAAGTTCCCCGGCCACGGGACCTTCTTCTAAGCGAGCGACCCTCCGGCCGGACTTCCGATCCTTTCGGTGGTCCGTGCTGCTGATCAGCTCGGCCGGCCGCGCAGCTCGCGCGGCCGGCCGATTTTTTTTCGGCCTGCGAATCGCGAGTGCTTTCGTGCTCCCAATTTCGAGCCGGACGCGTAGAATCCCGCCCACCTTCGAGCCGTCGCGTCGTCGCGCGGCGCTGCGCTCTTCGAACCAGCAACTGGATTCTGAATGGCTGGCCTCTACAAGCCGATGGAATGGCTCCTGGGCCGTTTCTCCGTCGACATGGGCATTGACCTGGGAACCGCGAACACACTCGTTTGTGTCCGCGGTCGCGGGATCATTCTGAATGAGCCCAGCGTCGTCGCAGTCAAGAAAGGCACCAATGAGGTGCTGCTCGACGGCATGGCCGTGGGCAACGCCGCGAAGGCGATGCTCGGCAAGACGCCGGGCAACATCGAAGCCATTCGCCCGCTGCGCAACGGCGTGATCGCGGACTTCGAAGTGACGGAGCGCATGCTGCGCTACTTCATCACCAAGGTTCACGAAGGCCGCAACTGGGTCAAGCCGCAGGTCGTGATCTCGATCCCCGTCGGAATTACCGCCGTCGAGCGACGCGCCGTGATCCACTCGGCCGAGCGCGCCGGCGCGCGCCGTGTGTTCTTGATCGACGAGCCGATGGCTGCCGGCATCGGCATTGGCCTGCCGGTCACGGAGCCGCAGGGTTCGCTGATCGTCGACATCGGTGGCGGAACGACCGAGATCGCCGTGCTGGCCCTGGCCGGCATGGTGGCCGCGACCAGCCTGCGCATCGCCGGCGACGACTTCGACGAAGCGATCATTGCGCACCTGCGCCGGCACCACAATCTGGCCATCGGCGAGCTTTTCGCCGAGCGCATCAAGCTCACGATCGGCTCGGCCTATCCCATGGCGCAGGAGCTGTCGATGGAGGTCAAGGGTCGCGACACGATCAGCGGCCTGCCGCGTCGCACTACGGTCACCTCGATGGAGATCCGCGACGCCCTCGCCGATCCTGTGCGCCAGATCTGCGAGGCGATTCGTACGGTGCTCGAAAGCGCGCCGCCTGAAATCTCGGCCGACCTGGTCGACACGGGCGTGACGATCGTCGGCGGCGGAGCGCTCCTGTACGGAATCACGGATGCGATCGGCCAGCACCTTGGCATTCCGGCCAAGGTCGGCGACGATCCGCTGACAGCGGTCGCGCGGGGCACGGGAGTTTTCCTCGAGAAGCTCGATGTCTTCTCCAAGGTGCTCTCGACCGACGACGACTAGCGGATGGAGACGACTTCCGCTCTGTAGGGAAATCCAGCGCGGGCTGCTAGTCTTCGGCGACAGCGTCGCGCGGGGAAAACGCGGGTCCTTTCGACTCGGATTCGCCTCGAGTGCTGAATCACCACGTGGGGGGGGAATTGGCTCCGTGGGTCTGAGTTTCGCAAGGCTCGTCTATCTGGCGTTCACGCTGTGCTGCATCGTGCTCGCATTCATGCCGCAGGCGAAGGCGGCGCGTTGGCTCGACCTGTGCGTTGCGCCGGCGCGCGCACTCGGTGAAGTGGCTTCGCCGATCCGCTGGTTGGCGCGCCGCGACGCCATGGCCGCGGAATTGGAGTTGGTGGATTCGGTCCTGGCAGAGTCCGAGGAGAGTCGCGCACTCGGGCAGGAGGAGCGCTACTTCGCCATGCCCGACGAGGAGCGCCTGATATCGGGCCGGCGATTCGTGCACGCACAGGTCGTGCGCCGTTTCTCCGATGCCCCCGATCGCATCGAATGCGCGCTCGAAGAGGACGCCGCGCAATCCATCGAAGTGGAAATGCCCGTGGTGCTCTCGAATTCCTTCGTCGGGCGCGTGCATTCGATCGACGCGCTTCACCGGCGCATCATCGTGCACATGGTCACCGACAAGAATTTCCGAGTCGGCGCGCGCTCGGATGGAATCGACGCGAACGATCCTGGCACGGCCTTGGTCGTTGGAGGGCTGGTCGCCGCGAAGGATTCTCCGGCGCTGATTTCGGTGCACAATCCGGAACGTGCGTTGGTTGCCAAAGCGACCATCCGCGTGGACGAGGAGTTCAACAAGCACGCTCGCCACGGAGAACTGAGCAAGGGATTTCGGCTGGGCGTACTCCAGACCGAGGCGCCCGATCGATTCGCGATCGCGCCCGAGATCGACTTCGCCAACGGACTGTTCCGTGTGGTCGTCGTGCTTCCTCCCGAAGCGTCGCCGGAAACGAAACCGATCGAGTTCAATGTTTTCGCCGACGAGAACTGGCGCGCCGTGTTGGCCTACGGCGCGTGTGAACCCGCGCCCTGGCGCGAAGGTTTGAAGATCAACCTTCCGCGCCGCGGCGGCGCGCGCGAGGGCTCGGCGGTCATCGTCGGCCCGCGGCTGGTGGGTTTCATTTCGCACGCGGGAACCTTGGAGAGCGACGTGGCTCTGCTCGGCGACCGGGGCGTCAGCGTGCCGGCCCAGGCGCGCGTCGAAGGCGAAGTCGCGCCGGTGGTGCTCGGCCGATTGATCGGACTCGGACGCAAGCAGAGCGGCGGGCCCGCGCGATTCAGGTGGAGCCCGTTGCACCCGCTCGCGAATGCGGCGAACGGCGCGACCACGCGCCGGGCGCGCTTGTTCACGGGCGCGGGCGAACTCGGCGTGCCTCGCGGTCTGCTGATCGGCGACACGAACTTGCCCTGCGGCCTTGGAAGTTACGAAATCGAGGTGAACGAGCGCGTCGATGCGCGTCTGTTGCGCGAGCTGTGGGTCTGGCGCGGAATCGAACTCGAAGAGGATCGGGTGAAGCCCAGGCCGTGAATCGCACGCACTATTTCGGCTGGTTGTTCCTGGCCGTCTGGGCCGTCTGGCTGTGCGCGTTCTCGGGCTATCTGGTCCAGTTCGCGGGGCTGGGACACTGGGCGCCGCAACTTGCGACGGCACTCTTCGTCGCACTGGCCGCGCGCATCCCGGTCAGCGACATCCCGAAGCTCGCGCTGACCATGGGCCTCGCGCGCGTGGCGGTGAGCATCGACACGCCGGCCGCCGTACTCGCCTCCGCGTTGAGCATCGGTCTGGTGCTGAGACTTGCTCGCAGTGCGATCCAGGTCGAGAGTCCGGTGATCGCGGCCGCGCTCGCGTTCCTCGCCTGCACGCTCGAGTCGGCATGGCTCGAAGCCGTGCACCTGCGCACGCAGCCCACGCTCGAAGCCGATTGGAGCGCTGCGGCATTCGCCTGGCCGGCGGGAATCACAACCGCGATCGCGACGGCGGCATTCGGCGGCGTCCTGGCCAACCTGCCCGGATTGGGCAACTTGATCCGGAGGAAGACGTGGGCAGTCGGCGCTTCGCTCCGCTGATCGTTCTGGTGCTGCTGGGTGCGTTCGTGCTGATGGCGCGACTGTACGCGGTCCAGGTGCTGCAGGGCGGAGTCTGGACCGCGCAGGCGGATGCGCTCACGCGCAACGGAACGATCGAGCCCTACACTCGCGGCGAGATCGTCGATGCGCGTGGCCGTGTCCTGGCGAGCGATATCGAGAGCTATCGGATCCAGGCCGACTATCGCGATTTCCGTCGCGGCAACGCGCTGGGCGTCGTCGCGCACGCGCGCTCCGTGCTCGAGATGCGACCGGTCCCGCTGGCCGAAGCGCGCCAGGATCTGGAGCGTTGGGCCGTGTCGCTTTGCGAATTGTCCCCCGAGGTTCTGGAGGCCTTCGCGGGCGGTGCAGCACTCGAATGCGCCGGTCTCAAGATCCCCGCGACGGGGACGCCGCAGGACGATTCGCGGGCCGGCCGCGCGGTCGACCTCGGTTTCTACGCGACCGCGCTTTTCGATCTGCAGCCGCGCGAGCGTTCGCGCCTGAAGCACGCTGAAAACGAACAGCGCGCGCTGGCGTTCGTCGATTGGCTCGCTGCCGATCGAAAGCTCTCTCGCGAAGAACTGAAAGCGCAACTTTGGGAGCGCTGCAAGGAGGACCTGCGGTTCCTTGGCGATTTCGCCGCGCTTTCAGCGGACGAAAAGGCGCTAGCCGGCGAGCAGCCGCTCGCGCGCCTGCTCGGGCAGTTGGAGCGCTGGCGCGGTCAGGTCGAGGACGGCGCGGCCAGCGATCTGTTCGAAGCCGCCGCAGGGTTTCCCGCAGGCCGGATCGACGCCGGCGCGCTGTACGAGTTTTTCGACCTCGACTGGATTCGCCGCAGCCTGCGTTGGGACGAGGATCGATTGAAGGCCTGGACGCAAGCCGCGCGCTCGGCCTGGCTGGAGAGCCGCGACGGGCAAGGGCTGGACTTCGTAGTCGAGCGCACCAGGCGTGACATGCCGCTCCCGCGGGACACGTCGGCCGCGCCGGTCACCTCGGACGCCCCGCTGGCGCCAGTGGCGCCGGCAGCGCCGGGCACACCTGAACTGTCGGCGACATCGGCGACGGGACTCATTCTGCGCGAGGTGGCGCTCTTGTTCGTCGCACCCGCGCGCGAACGGCGCGGGGTCCAGGCGGCCGAGAAACTCTGGTTCGAACCTGGCAAGGCGCAAGTGTTTGGAGACCTGGATTCGCTGTTCAATGTCGATGTCCCCGACGAACTTGCAGAGGATCCGGACTTGCCGATTTTCGATCCGGCCTTCATCGACGAAGTGGCGCAGGCCCCGGAAGATGTGAGGCTGCTCGCGCGCCTCGAGTTCTGGCGCGACGACGGGACGAGTGCGGATCCGACGCTGATCGAGGAGGCGGTCAACGCCTGGCGCGCGCGCTTCAAGGGAACGCGCGATCGCGACGCGCTGCGCCGGGGATTCGAGGCGCTGTTCGCCCGCCTCGAGGACGGCTTCCAGTCTGAACTGCGCCTGCGACTCTCGCGCGTGCGCGCGCTGGCAGTGGAAAGCGGCGAAGCGACCGCGCGGGGCAAGCTCGAGATAAGCGCCGCGCGTCGCGATCGCGCCGACGAAAAAGTGCGCTACATCCTGAAGGATCGTGGCAGCCGCCAATTCGTCGCCGTGGCGCGCCCGAGCTACGAGCTGGTCAATTTGCTGACGCGCTATCCGCACTATCTGCGCGGCTTTGAAGTCGCGCGGGTGCACACGCGTGTGAACCCCACGCAATCTGCTTCCGGCGGACCGGCCGCGCGCCTGCTGGTCGGACGGGTCGCGCCGCCCAACGTTGTGCGGCGTCTGTCCCAGGTCGAGATCGAACGCAACATCGCCGATCTCGAGGCACAGCCCGGCCTGGACGAGGCGGGCATGCAGAATCTGGCGGAGTTGCGCGCATCGCTCGATCGTCCCGACGAGCAGGTCGGCGCCTTTGGGCTCGAGAGCTGGTTCGAAGCGGAACTCGCCGGCCGCAATGGTTCGCGCGAAGACCGCGGATTGTCCGAGCGCGATGGGGGAGTGCGCAGCCGGCCCGCCGTGCCGAAGATCGATGGACTTCGGATCACGACGACGCTCGACGCACAGTTGCAGCAGGAAGCCGAGTACTGCCTCGAACATCCCGATGGCGATCAGCTCAATTCTGACAACAGCGACAAGAACTGGCTGGCCAACCCTTGCGGAGCGATCGTGCTGCTTTCGCCGGATGGGGACGTGATCGTCGCCGCTTCATGGCCGCTGGTCGAGCGTCCGAACGAAGCTGGACGCAGTCCGATTTCCGACGACGTGCGCGAGCGCACGCTGCGCAAGCCCGACTTTCAGCCGCCGGGCTCGGTGTTCAAACCGTTCGTTGCCGCCTATGCGCTGGACCAGCTTGGCCTCGATCCCAGGACGCAGCGCGAGTGCAGCGCCGCGATGAATCCCGGCGGCCGCGGTCCGGGCTACGGTGGAGTGCACTGTCACGAGACCACGTCGGGTCACGGCCCGGTCAACTTGAATCGTGCTCTGGAGGTCTCGTGCAACAGCTACTTCGCCTGGCTCGGCGAACAGTACGACCAGCAGAGTTTGCAGGCCATGGCCCAAGAGTTCGGATTCGGCCAACCTACCGGCGTGCGCTCCATGGCGAATGCGACGCGCACTGGCCTCCACGAAGATACTGTCGAGAAGCTGTTCACGACCGGCAGCTTCAAAGGGCGCAGCTTGTGCGAAGCCGGCAACGGCCTGTCGGTGGTCGAAGCGACACCGATGCAAGTGGCGCGCGCGACGGCCGGGCTTGCCAGCGGGGTCCTGCCGAGCGTGCGCCTGGTCAGTCGCATCGGCGAGCGCGATTTGCTGCGCGAGGGACGTCCGCTCAAGATCTCGAAGTCCGCGCTCGACATCGTGCGCGCAGCGATGTTCGACGTCGCGAATGGCGGCGAGGGCTCGGCGCGCCACGCGCTTTCAGAGGCGCAACTGGGTTTCTCGATGGCCGCCAAGACCGGCAGCGCGGACGTGGACGCCAAGCGCATCGACGGAGATCGCGTGCTCAAGCACACTTGGGTTTCCGGTTGGTTTCCAGCCGAGAATCCCGTCGGGATCCTGGTCGTGTTCGAGCACCACACGACGCGCACTTCGACCCACGGCGCGGTCTGGCTCGCGCGCCAGTTCCTGCTGCGACCCGCGCTGAAAGCCTGGATCGCGGAAAGGGTCGCGGGCCGATGAAGGGCGCGGCCTGGCAGCCCCGTAAGACGTCGGCACTCGAGCGCATTCTCTCGGTGCGTCACCTGCGTTGGCTCGAAGTGGATTGGCACCTGCTCCTGGTCGCGATCGGTCTGCTCTCGATCGGTCTGTTGCTGATCAGCGCCATGGACGACGCCGACGTGATCTGGGGCCGCGACGGACGCAACACGGTGGATTTCGACCGGCACCTGAAGACAGTGATCGTGGCCTTGCCGGCCTTCGCCATCGGCCTTTTCCTGCGGCCGCGCTGGGTGCGTCGCAACGCCTGGCTGATCTTCGCCCTCTCCGTCTTGATGCTCGTGGCCGTTTTCGTGCCGGGAATCGGCGGGACGCGCAACAACGCGGCGCGCTGGATCCCGTTTCTGTTCGGATTCGATCTGCAGCCCTCGGAGTTGGCGAAACTCGGCCTGATCCTCATGCTGGCCAGCCTGCTGCACCAGCGGCGCATGAAGGATTTTTCCGACTGGGTGCGGCCGGGACTGCTCGCGCTCGTGCCCATGGGGCTGGTCGCGCTTCAACCGGACCTGGGCACGGCGATGACGCTCGCGCCGATCACGCTGGGCATGTTCTACATGGCCGGAGCACGGGCGCGCAGCCTGCTCGCGGCGATCCTTGCCGTCGTGCTGCTCGGCGTGCTCGCCTTTCAAGTCGGCCTCTTGCGCGACTACCAGTTGCAGCGTGTGG
>JANMRV010000456.1:0-3878 GCA_031388685.1 Planctomycetota bacterium | reverse complement strand
CCTTTCACGGGTTGGAGATCGCCGCGCACAGCCTCGAAGATGTGGCGCGGGCCATGGGGATCTCCGGTCTGGAAGTGGCTCGTCGCGCGCGCCGCGGATTGGAAGCCGTGCTGGTCGCCGCGGGGCAGTTGCAGAAGCAGAAGACGTCCGAGCCGGCGCAGATCGAACTCGAGAGTGAAACGGAGGCGACGCCCGCAGGCGTGTTGCTCGCGGGGGCATGTGCTGTCGCACCACAGAACCAAGGTCAGGGACCGCAAGCGGAGTTGCAATCATGAGTACAAAGCCTGTGACAACGGATCTGACGCGCTTGCTGCACGATCTTTCGCTGCGCGAGGGCGCGGACCTCGAGCGTGCGCTCGCCGACGCTGCGGTGATGTTCGCGCGATTGGGGGCTTCGGCCGCGCCGCGACTCGTGCCCGGCGATCGCATCGGCCGAGGCGTTCTGTCGCTGGCCCACGCGGAGTACGAGCTGGCCGGCTTGATCCTGCGCGAAGTCGAGCGCCTGTGCGAGCAGGCTGCCCGGGCATTGGATGGCAGCGTCGAGTCCGCGCAACTGCGTCGCGACCTGTGCGAGCTCTTGTTCGAAGAGCTGGACTGCGCGGAGAGCATGGCATGTCTTCAGCCGTCGCTGCTCGGGTTGCTGCGCGATTTGGGGCAACAGCTTTCCACGGGCAGCTGCGAAGCGGCCGAATTCTTCCGTGCCGCGGCGACGCTGCGCGAAGCAATAGCCGCCGTCGAGCTTTCCTGAGTCGTCGCCACCCCTCACGCCAGGACCTGCGATGCAAGAGCGCACCACCGACGCATTGGAAATGCTGTTGCCCGACGCGGCGCCTGCGTTCTGGCAGCGCGCGCAGCGTGTCACCACGTTCCTGCGACTCTTGTCCGACGATGCGCGCGGACATGGCGGCCAAAGCGTCGCCGTGAGCCTGCCGCGCGCGCGCAGCGAGTTCGATCGCTCCGCGCAGGCGCGCAGGATCAGGATTCACGAAGAGCTGCTTCGCCACCATCTCTATGCGCTCGTCGGCGCCGACTCCTTCGCGCACTGCGGCGAGTGCGACGGCACGTTGCAGCAGGCCTGGAGCGAACTCGAAGAGGAGCGCGGCGATTCCCTGCCCATCGCGCACGTGTCTGTTCCCGGTGAGAGCGCCGAGTCCGTCGCCGAGCGCCTGCTCGTGGGATTGGAGCAGTCTGGAGCGGGAACTGCGCACGTGGCGTTGTGGCGTGCGCGCCTGTTGCGTGCCGCGCAGGGTCCCGAGAGCGGCGCAGCGGCCTTCGAACGATTCCTCGCGCAATCCACGAACGCTCGAGCCGGTCGCGCGGAGCACAATCTGCGCGGCGCAGGTCTCGCCGGACTTGTCGAGTGCCTGCTGGATCGCGCCGCCGTGCGCGCGGCGCGCGCGCGACTCGAAGCTGACGGATCGAGGGCACTCGCCGATCCGCGTTTGCGCCGCCTGCTTTCGTGGACTCGCGTGCTGTGTGGAGACGAGCGGGGTGCGAGAAGTTTACAGAGTCCGGAGCTCGCGACCCGCGCGCGATTGCCCAGGCCGTTGGCCGAGCTGCGCGCACGTGTTCCCGCCACGGGCCCGTGGTTGTACGGGCAAGTGTGCACGCAGGAGGCGCTTCTTCCGGCGCGCGATCTCCAGCCGAGCACTGAGCCTGTCGCCGCCGCGAACGCCGCGCGCGCGCAAATTGGGGCGGCGTTGTTCGCGGCCTTCGTGCTCGAGTCTCCAGGCCGCGCCAGGCTGGTCGCTCACTCGCTTGCCCCGGCCTTGCGCGGCCGCTGGAACGCCTGGCTCGAGTCTCGCGAAGGTGCCTGCGCGGACGCGAGCGAGGGCGAGTCACAGTTGCTCGCGGATGCGCGTACGCGTTTCGCGCACTTCGGCGCCATGGGCAACTCGGACCAGGCTCGGCATTCGATCGATCCCGAATCGATCCAAGCCCGCGCGCTCGTGCCTGTCTGCAATTCGCGCGGCGACGTTTGCGGCTGGCTCGACCTGCAGTTCGAACACCAGCTCGTCGCCTCGCAGGCGCGCCTGGAACGGCTCGCGCACGCCTGGTCGCAGCGCCTTGCTCCGCGCGCCGCCAGCGACATTGCGACGATCCCGACACAGATCGGAGACGAAAACTCGTTCCAAGCCACGGTCCTGCGCGGCTTCGTGGACGCGCTTGCGCTGAAGACTACACTGCGGCGCTGGTCGGCCTTCGATGTGCAGGGCAACGCTGTGATACTCGTGGCCGCGGGTGGGGGAGCGCTCGAAGGCGGCGAAGAAACGGAGGAAATTCCACAGCCTGCGAGTGCAGCGCCGGTCTCCGAGTCGCGCCGCAGCGAGGGCCGCGCAGTCGCGCGCGCGATCAGTACGGGCCGCAGCGTCGTCTTCGGCGAAGCAGAGCGGCAACTGGCCCTGCATCCCGAGGCTATGAGCGGAGTCGCAGTGCCTCTCAGGTTGCGCGGACGCGTCGCCGGAGTCTGGCTGGTCGAATCCACGCGCCGGCGTGATTTTTCAGCCGCGGACGTGCAGCGCTTCGAGGCGCGCGCCGCCGCGCTTGCGCCGGAACTGGCCGCCGCGCAGTTTCGCAGCTGGCACGGCGCGAGATTCGGCCACGACGTCTACGTGAGTGCGTCCAACACGCTGGCTGGGCTTTCCGCCGACCAACTGGTCGCGCTGGCCGGTTCGCGTTCTCCGGTGGCGCTGAGTGGTCCGCGGGGTTCGGGGCGGCGAATGCTCGCGCGCAGGCTGCACTTCGAAGGTCCGAATCGAGCCGAGCCGCTGCGGCGCATTTCCGCCGATCTGCGCGAGATCGAACGCGCGCTCGCTTTGAACGCCGAACCGGCTGGCTGGATCGTCGAGGGCCTGCTCGAGCAACCGCACGCGCTGCAGGTCCAGATCGCACAGCTCGTTGCAGAGCGCAGCAGCGAGCAGGCACTGGACCGGCGCGCGAGCGCGGCGCGCATCTTTTTCTTGTTGGATCCTTCCATCGCCGGCGCGACGGAGCAGGGGCAACTTGCACCCGAGCTGGCCTGGTCCCTGTCGCGTGTCGAACTCAAGCTCGCCCCGCTGGCCGGCCGCCGACACGAAATTGCTCCGCTGGCGCAGTTGTTCGCGCGTCACTTCGCGGCCGAGGAAGGCGTGCGCAGCCTGCAGCTCGACGATACGGCGCTAGGTTTCCTGTGGCGCCAGAACTGGAACGGCAACGTGCGCGAGCTGGCGCAGTGGATGTACCGGCTGGTGCTCTGTCACGCGGACGGTGTCATCGATGCCGGCGTGCTGGAAGGACTCGCGCAGCGTTTTGGCCAGGACACGCTGCAGCGCATCCCGTCCCGCCATCCCGATCGCGAATTGCTGCAGTCGGCGCTGGACAGCACCGCTACGCCGCGGGGCGGCTGGAACAAGACGCGCGCGGCGATTTTTCTCGGCTGGGACACGGACACGCTGCAGAGCCGGATCGTCGAGGCCGGCCTGCTCGCAGGGAGCGCCGGCTCCAAGTTCTCCGTTCCAATCGCCAAGACAGCGGACGAAGACACGCCAGCCGCAGGCACGAGCTGAGATTCGAGCTGCGGATTTGCCCGCTTCCATCGGCTAACGTGCCGGGGGTGAAAGCCTCCGACTTCGACTTCGAATTGGATCCGGCGCGGATCGCGCAAGTGCCGGCGACGCCGCGCGACAGTGCGCGCCTGCTCGTCGCACGCCGGGATTCCAAGCTCGTCTCGCACCTCTGCGTCAGCGATCTGCCCGAGCTGCTCGACGCAGGCGATCTTCTCATCGTCAACGACACGCGTGTGATCGCGGCCCGCCTGCTGGGCGCTCGCGCGAGCGGTGCCGCGGTCGAGGTCTTGCTGGCGGAACGGATCGGTCCTTCGCGCTGGCGTGCCCTGGTCA
>JANMRV010000303.1:0-1529 GCA_031388685.1 Planctomycetota bacterium | reverse complement strand
GTCGACGATCGTCGTCGTGCCGGCGACCACATCGCGCACGAAAATGTCGGCGGTGCCGTTGGTGTCGGGGACGACGAGATTCGTTGCGTAGCTGTAGAAGGCGACGAATCGTCCATCGTCGGAGACCGACGGATCCGCGGCCCGTCGATCGCCCTGCTGGCCAGCGTTCCCGACGCTGGCTCGGATCGTCGTGCCTGACTGCCGATCGCGGAGGAAGACGTCATCCTCCTGATTGCTATCGCCGACGACGAGGGCGGGTGAATCGCTGCAAAAGACAACGAAGCGTCCGTCGGCGGAGATGCCGACGACCGTCGAATTCGAGTTGGCGTGGGCCTGGCCGCCGCTGGAGTCCACGCTCTCCCGCGTGGTCGCGCCGCTGCCGAGCTCGTGGACGAAGACGTCCTGGGTACCGTTCGTGTCGCCTAACACGAGGTCGGACGCACCGCTCATGAAGGCGACCGCGCCTCCCCCGCGCGCCATGGCGGGTTGTCCTGTGGAATGGCCGTTGCCCTGCGTACCGTTCGAAGCGACGCTGACCCGCAACGTCAGCGGCCCTTGAGCCTCCGCGGGCAGGCCAGCCAGGGTGCAAGCAAGACCAAGCGCAGCGGGCATCAGGTTGGACATCGTCTTGAAAGGTTGGAGGCCTACGATCTGACGGTTCGATCCTAACCGAGCCAGGCCGTTCTTCGGGGAGTTAGGATTCACGGGTCCCGTAGCGCCCCCGTCGAGCCCACCTTCAAAGAGCACCACCTTGGCCCGCGTCGCATTCGTCCTGACCACCTGCCACGAGTTCGAGGGCGTCAAGGTCCTCTCCGCGACCCTGCGTCAGCACGGTCACGTGACCGATTCCTTCATCACTTCGGAGGAAGCCGACTATTACCAGTCGGTACTCGACTTCGAGCCCGATGTGATCGGCATCTACGCGACCAGCGGCCAGGAGAAGTGGCCCTATCCTTATATCAAGCGCTGGAAGAAGGTCCTGCCGCACCTGAAGGTCGTGATGGGCGGTCCGCACCCCAGCCACGATCTCGAACCGCTGGACGAGGTCGGCATCGTCGATGCGACGATCAAGGCCGAAGCCGAGTACGCCCTGCTCGATCTGGTCAACGCCTGGGAGACGAACAACTCGATCGAGTTCATCCCCAACATCGGCTTTCGCGATTCGCTCGGCGCGCACATACAGAACCCGATCCGCCCGGTCGTGCAGGACCTCGACACGCTGCCGTTTCCCGACGTTGATCCGTTCTACAAGTATCCGTTCCTGCGTCAGAAACGCGTGATGCAGGTGCACGCCAGCCGCGGCTGTCAGAACTCGTGCACGTACTGCTCGGTCGGCCTGATGAAGAAGGAGTGGATCTCGGGCAAGCAGGGCGAGAAGTTCAATCGCGTCAAATCGGTGGATTACCTGTGCGAGGAGATGAACGACATCCTGGCGCGCTATCCCGGTTTTCGCATGGTCAACTTCGGCGATGCCGCGCTCAACATGGAGAGCGGCTGGGTCAAGGAGTTCGCCGACAAGTGGCCCGTGC
>JANMRV010000445.1:0-5854 GCA_031388685.1 Planctomycetota bacterium | reverse complement strand
CGTCGAAACCAGTCTGCTCCGCGTGCCGCTCGACCAGCGCACGATCACCGACTCGCAATCGAAGGTCGAGGCGGTCGAATTCATGCAAGTCACGCTGCACACCAAAGCTGGTGTGACCGGGCAAGGAATGAACTGGAGCTACACCACGGGCCTCCACGCGGCGCAGGTCATGGTCACGGAGAACTACGCGCCGATCCTGGTCGGCTCGGATCCGCGCATGCGCAAGGAACTCGTGCGGCGCATGTTCTTCTCGAATCACTTCGTCGGCCGCGTCGGCGCGGCGCGCGTGGGCATCGCCGCGGTCGAGTTCGCGCTCTGGGACCTGGCCTGCAAGGAAGTCGGTCTGCCGCTGTGGCGCTACCTCGGTCCGTGCCGCGAAAGCGTCAAGGCCTATTCGACCGACGGCGGCTGGTTGACCTGGAGTCAAGCTGAACTGGTCAGCGACGTGCAGCGCCTGGTCGCGCGCGGCTTCGACGCGGTCAAGATCAAACTCGGTCGGCCCGATCCGCGCGAGGACATCGAACGCGTCGCCGCCGTGCGCAAGGCCGTCGGTGGAAAAGTGCGCGTGATGACCGATGTCAATTGCGCCTGGACGCTTTCGACGGCGCGTCAATGGGGCGCGCGGCTCGACGAGTACGACGTAGCCTGGCTCGAAGAACCGATGAATCCCGAGGACATTTCCGGCCACGCCGAACTCGCGCGCTCGATCAAAGTGCCCGTCGCGGTCGGCGAGACCTTGTTCACGAAGTTCACGTTCCGCGATTACCTCGCGGCCGGCGCGGCGAGCATCGTGCAGCCGGACGCGACCAAGTTGCTCGGCATCGACGAATGGCTCGAGGTCGCGGCTCTGGCGAGCGCCTACAGCGTGCCGGTGATTCCGCACACGAATGTGCAGCAGAAACTGCACGTGCAATTGGCGGCGGCAACGCCGGGCTGCGTGCTGGTCGAGAACTGCTACGAGTCCCTGAACGAGATCTGGGAAGAACCGGTCTACGTCAAGGACGGTCACTACACGCTGCCCGAGCAACCTGGCGTCGGCCTCGAACTTCGGCGCGCGATCGTCGAGCGCCATCGCATCGGATGATCGACTCGCATCGGCATTTCTGGCGTTACTCGCCGTCGTCGCATGGCTGGATCGACGACTCGATGCCGATGTTGAAGCGCGACTTCCTGCCTGGAGAGTCTGTTTCGTTCGGCGACTTTGGTCCGGACGAGGGCTGCATCGCCGTGCAAGCGTTGCACGAACTCGAGGAAACGCAGTGGCTGCTCGATTCGTGTGCCCGACATCCGAAACTGCTTGGCGTCGTCGGTTGGGTCGATCTTTGCGCACTCGACGTTTCCGAGCGACTGTCCGAATTCGACGCGCATCGACGTTTCGTCGGAGTCCGGCATCTCATTCAGGACGAGCCCGACCCGAAGTTCCTCGAACGCGGCGACTTCCGGCTCGGTCTTGCGCGACTCGCGCCGCGCGATCTGTGCTTCGACCTGGTCGTTCGCGAGCCCCAGCGCGAAGCAGCATTGGCGCTCGTCCGCGCATTTCCGCGCCAGCGCTTCATCCTCGATCACCTCGCCAAGCCGCGCATCGCGGCTTGCGAAATCGATCCGTGGCATCGCCAGATGCACGAATTCGCGCGCAGCGAGAACGTGTTCTGCAAGCTCTCCGGCTTGTGCACGGAAGCCGATTGGAAGACTTGGGCTCCGGCCGACCTCGCGCCCTACGTCGACATCGCGCTGGAGACTTTTGGTCCGTCGCGACTGCTCTTCGGTTCCGACTATCCCGTTTGCCTGCTCGCCGGCGACACGCGCTCCGTTGCCGCCGCCCACCTCGATTTCCTGCGCCGCCTCTCCCCCACGGAATTCCGCGCGATCACGCACACGAATGCCGTTCGCGCCTACGGACTGTCCCCATGAAGAACGCACTCGCCTTCTCGTTGCTCGCTCTGCTTGTCGCCTGCCAAGGCAAACCGGCCGTACCGGAAGCAGCGACCACGCAAGCTGCGCCCAGGACTGTCGCTGCGGCGCCCGAGCGCATGGATTGGTGGCGCGAGGCGCGCTTCGGAATGTTCCTGCACTGGGGGCTGTATTCCGTCCCCGCTGGCAAGTGGAACAACGACACCGGTCACGCCGAGTGGATCATGACGACCGCGCACATCCCGGTGGAGCAGTACGAGAAGTTCAGGGACGAGTTCAATCCGACGAAGTTCGACGCCGACGCCTGGGCGCAGATGGCCGCGGACGCGGGCATGAAGTACGTGGTGATCACTTCGAAGCACCACGACGGCTTCGCGCTTTTCGATTCGAAGGTGAGCGAGTACGACGTCATGTCGACGCCCTTCCAGCGCGACATCATGCGCGAATTGGCCGAAGCCGTGCGCCGTCACGGCATGGTGATGTGCTGGTACCACTCGATCATGGACTGGCACCATCCCGATTATCTTCCGCGCCGCGATTGGGAGTCGCGTCCCGCGGCAGGCGCTGATCTGGCGCGCTATCGCGAGTATCTCTCGAGCCAAGTCAGCGAGCTGCTCACGAACTACGGAAAGATCGGCGTGATGTGGTTCGACGGCGAATGGGAGTCGACCTGGACCAACGACTACGGCAAGGAGCTGTACCAGCTCTGCCGCACGCTGCAGCCCGATGTAATCGTCAACAACCGCGTCGGCACCGGCCGCTCCGGCATGGCGGGCATGACGAAGGAGGGCGAGTTCGCCGGCGACTTCGGCACGCCCGAGCAAGAAATCCCCGCGCAGGGTCTGCCCGGCGTCGACTGGGAGACCTGCATGACGATGAACGAACACTGGGGCTTCAATGCCACGGACAAGGACTGGAAGTCGAGCGAGGATCTGATCCGAAAGTTGTGCGATATCTCGTCGAAGGGCGGAAACTTCCTGCTCAACATCGGGCCCAAATCCGACGGGACTTTTCCCCCTGAGGCGATCGAGCGCCTAAGCGCGATCGGCCGCTGGATGAAGGTCAACGGCGAGGCGATCCACGGTACGCAGGCGAGTCCCTTGGACAGTTTGTCCTTCGGCCGGTGCACGATGCGCGCAAACGGCGCGGGCGCGAATGCGACCACGACGCTGTACTTGCATGTTTTCAATTGGCCGCTGAGCGGAGAGTTGAGCATCGACCGACTTGGGAATCGCGTGCTCGGCGCGCGACTGCTCGCCGATGCGGCGCGCAAGGTCGGTGTCGCCACGAAGGACGGGCGTGTCTCGCTGCAGCTGGGCGCGAATCGGCCTGACCCGATCGCGAGCGTGGTGGCCGTCGAGATCCAAGGCACACCGATCGTTTTTGGCGCGCCGAAGATCACCACGAAGATGCCGCGCTTCCTCGAATCGACGCGCGTCGAAATTGCAGCGAGTTCGACGCAATTGGAGACCCGTTACACGCTCGATGGCAGTGAGCCGAAAGCAGACTCACTGCTCGCCAGCGGTCCGATTGCCGTGTCGCGTGCATGCACGATCAAGGCGCGCAGCTTCTTCCAAGGACGCGCGGTAAGCCCAACCACTTCGCTTGCGCTGGAAAAGGTCACGCCGCGCGCCCCCGCCGCGTTCTCGGCGAAGGGCGGCGGCCTCTTGCGCCAACGCTTCGCCGGTGACTTCGACAAGTTGCCGGACTTCGCAAGCGTCCCAGCCGGCGCAGGCGAGTCGGTCGCGGAAATCGGGCTTCCGAAGGGCCCGCGCGAAGAACACGTCGCCTACGTTTTCAGCGGTGCACTGCTCGTGCAGCAAGACGACATGTACACCTTCCGCCTGACTTCCGACGACGGCTCCAGGCTTTGGATCGATGGCAGCCTGCTCATCGACAACGATGGTCTGCACGGCGCGGTCGAGCGTTCCGGCAGCGACGCGCTTGCCAAAGGCTGGCACACGATCCGCGTCGAGTGGTTCAACGCCACTGGCGGCGCCGAGCTCGCGCTGACTCTGCAAGCCGGCGCGGGCGAACCCGCGCCGATCGCCGCGAGCGACCTAAGTCACTGAGCGAATCGGACAGTACGATTCGCGTCAGTGCAGTTCGATGGCGATGACTTGCTGCGCGGTGGCTGCGTCGACTTCGAATTCGTGGCTCCACGCTCGCCCGGCTGGGTCCGTGGCCTCCAGCCGGTAGTGGCCGGGTGCGAGGCAGACTGGGAGCTGGTAGGTCTTCAACTGGTCGATGCGCGGCGTGCGCTCCATCAGCTGTTCGCCGGCGCCATCGCGCAGGCGAAGCACCACGCGCGTGGGCTCACCCTTGCGCTGATCGTCTGCACGAACCTTGAATGCAATGCCCGGTTTGAGCAGGAGCTCGTGCTTCGTCTCGCGTCCGGAAACGACTTCCGCGTCCAGGTTGCACGCGGCGTAGGCACCCGTGAACGAGATCCTGTATCGACCGGGCGGCAGAGGCGGAGTGCGCGCATGGTCACCCTCGACCTTGCACCACTCCTCGAGTTCCGAATCGAGCCCGCTGACCACTACGCCCAGTTGCGTCGAGTGCGGCTCGCTCGGGTAGACCAAATGCACGTCGATGACGTCGCCGCGTGCGAGCTGAATCGTGCCCAGATCGAGGGTCTGCTTGGCGGTCAGCTCGCGCTTGCCCATCGCGAACGGTGCGAGGCCCGGTGCGTTGATGTCCATGCCCCACGGCCCCGCGGGAAACGGTCCGGCCTTGAAGGTTCCATCAGCCTTGGTGAGTTCCGTCGCGTGGTAGTCGCCCTCGACGGCGAAGGGCGTGAGCTTGATTCCGCCCAGCGCACGGCCGTCGGGGTCGACGACCCGACCCTTGATGTACGCCGAAGGCCGAAGTTTTGGATCGAGGCGCACGACCAACTCGTTGCCGCTGGGCCTGACGCCGCGCACCTGAGCGATCGAAAAGAGCGTCGACTTCTCCGGATAGACATCGAGGACGTACTCGGTATCGCGACAGCCCTTCACGCGAAAGCGCCCTTCGCGATCCGTCCGCTCGGCTCGCGCAAACGGCTCTTCGCCCGCTGCGTCGCGGCGCAGGTAGACATTCGCCCTGTTCACGGGCTTCTCGTTCTCGTCGAGCACTCGCCCGACGATTTCGATTCCCGACGATAGTTGTGGGCTCCAGTTCGTTTCGCCAGAGGGGCTGAGAACCAGCTCGGCCTCGAGTGATTCGATTCGCTGGTTATCCGACGCGGACACGTGCGCCGAGCCCGGCTCGAGTCCGCCGAGACGGTAAGCGCCTAGCTCATCGATCTGGGCAGTTTGGGTGGCGCCGGATTTCGATTCTCTCACCATGACGGTTCCACTTCTCGCAGGCTTGCCGTCGGAACCTTTCACGATCCCCGCCAGCAGGGCACCGCGAGCAAGCAGGATGTCGTGATGTGCCGTTTGACCTGCCACGATCTCCAGCATCTCGATTGTGTCGACGCACTCGCGTGCGTGGACATAGATTTCACTCGCTCCGGCGAAGATGCCGTTGAATTCGAATTGGCCAGATTCGTTGGTCCGCACCGCCGCGCCATCCGCGCCCATTTGGATTCTCCCTTGCGTATCCACCCATACCGTGGCTCCCCGTGGACCAGCGATGACCAGCGCGTTCGCAATCGGCGCGCCGCCGCCGTCACGCACAAATCCGTCGAGGGCTCCAGCGGGACCGCGCAGCACGAGCTCGACCTCGAGATCCGCGCCTTCATTGGTGAAGTTGAAGTGTCGCTTGCTCGGGGCATGGCCGGGCTTCATGGCAAAGACATAGACAGACTTGGCCTTCACGCCGTGAATCTCGAAGCGGCCGTCGACTGCGCTCGACGCCACGCGAAAGCTCACGATTTCGTCGCTGTGCTGGGCAAGCCGAATTTCGGCGCCCTCGACCGGCTGCCCGGACTCGTCGAGCACGCGGCCGCGGATGC
>JANMRV010000428.1:0-11457 GCA_031388685.1 Planctomycetota bacterium | reverse complement strand
TGGGGCGACGAGCATCCGGCGAAGTACGATCTGTCTTCGCTGCGCCTTCTGGGCACGGTCGGCGAGCCGATCAATCCCGAGGCCTGGATCTGGTACCACGAGAAGATCGGAGGGCGCCGCTGCCCGATCGTCGACACCTGGTGGCAGACCGAGACGGGCTCGATCATGATCGCGCCGCTGCCGGGGGTCACGACCACGAAGCCCGGCTCGGCGACGCGGCCGATGTTCGGTGTCGACGCGGCGATCGTCGACGAAGCGGGCAACGAGCTCGGCCCGAATCAGGGCGGCTACCTCGTGCTGCGCCGGCCGTGGCCTTCGATGTTGCGCGGCATCTGGGGCGATCCACAGCGCTACGTCGAGACCTACTGGAAGAAGTTCGGCGGCCGCTTCTATCTCGCGGGCGACGGTGCGCGCCGCGACGAACACGGCAACTTCTGGATCGTCGGGCGCATCGACGACGTGATCAAAGTTTCCGGCCACCGCTTCAGCACCATGGAAGTCGAGAGCGCGCTGGTCAGCCACCCTGCCGTGGTCGAAGCCGCGGTGGTCGGCAGGCCCGACAACATCACCGGGCAATCGATCTGCGCTTTCATCACGCTCGGTCCGGGGTACAAGGGGTCTTCGGAGCTGCGCGCCGACATCGACAAACACGTGATCAAGGAGATCGGCAAGGTCGCGCGCCCGGCCGAAATCCGCTTCACCGAAGCGCTGCCGAAAACGCGCTCGGGGAAAATTATGCGCCGCCTTTTGCGCGACATCGCCGCAGGCGTCGAAACCGTCGGCGACACCAGCACGCTCGAGGACTACAACGTGCTGGCGAAGCTGCGCAACTACGACGACTAACGAGTTGCCGGTTTTTGGCGGCTCTTGATCAGCGCGGCCCACTCGGCAGGCAGCATGCTGACCGGAACCACGAGTCCGACGAGTCCGCTGCCGTCGCTGAGGTTGGCGGAGGGCACGCCGACCAGCCGGCCGCGATCGTCGAGCGCGGCCCCGCCGGAGTTGCCAGGAATCACCGCGGCGTCGGTCTTGATGAGCACGCCGGCCTGCTGCTGGTCGAAACCCGAGAGCACGCCATGCGCGCAGTGGATCGAAACGCGGCTGCCCGTGCCGCCGAGTGAGGGATATCCGACGATCCACAGCGGATCGCCGATCTCCAGGGCCGTGTCGCTGCCAAGTTCGACGGTGGGGAAGCGGTACTCGCTCGCCAGCGGCGCGCCGTAGAAACCGCGATCGATCTGGATCAGCGCGAGGTCGAGTTCGGCGTCGAAGCGCACCACCGAGCCGCGGAACGATTCTTCGGCGGGCCGCCTCGAATCCAAGTTGGCCGCGAGCACCAGTTCATCCACCGGCTGCCTGTCGCCGCGATCCACCACGTGCGCATTGGTCAGCGCCAAGCCGTCGGGAGTCACGAGCGTCGCGCTGCCGCCACCGACGCTGGAGAAGACCTCGAGCACCGAACACAGCGCGCGCGAGAGCGGCTTGATCGGTTCGCGCGGCACGAGGACCGGCGGCGTGCTCCACTCCGCGGGCGCTGCCTCGCTGAAGGCCACGCGGATGTCGAAGGGCGTGCTCAGGTTCGCGGACATGGCGTCGATCACATCCACGTACCAGGTTCCGGCGGCCAGCGACGGCCGCGTGTTCTGCGTGATCAGCAGGGACTCGGCGCCCCACTCGTGCCGTGCCCGAGCCTGGGCGGTTTCCAGCGAAACCATCGGCGCGCCACGCCGCGCGAAGAGATCCAGGTTGGCCGGGACACGGTGCAGATCGACGCGCAGCGCCGAAGTGCCTTCGGGGACGTCGATGCGAAAGCAGCGAAATCCACCTGAGGCAGGATCCAGCGTGAAATGCTGCGCTGGCCCGGGTGCGAGCACGGCATCGGTGCGCGTGCCCAGGATGTCGAGCTGCAACGTGTACGCGATGCGCGGACTTTTCGGGTCGCCGTTGCCGAAAAGATCGATGTCCCCGGTCTCGACCGAGAACCACCAGCTGCCCGGTGCGATCGGCGGATCGGTCAGGCGGTCCACGACCAGATCCTCGAAGCCCAATTCCGCCGCGGCGGAGAGCGGCGCGTCGAACAGGTCTTCGGGCGCATCACCGGGGCCGCCGAAGAGATCGACATCGCCATCGCGCGTGACGACGCGCAGCTTCAAGTACACGCTGTTCTCCGGGATCGCGACTTCGAAATCCTGGCGCGGATGGGTGAGCGTGTGCAGCTCGCCGGCGAAGGGCTGGCCCGGTTTCAGCACGATCGGATCCTGGCTCAGCGCCGCGCCGACGAAGAGCAAGAGCGCGATCACGCGTTCGGCACCTTTTTCCACCAATCGCCCGCGGCGACTTCGCGGATGCCCTGCGCGTACGGCCGCGGCTTCCAGTCGAGTTCGAACAGCGCGTTGTTGATGTCGTGGTCGTGGTGCAGGTTGAAGTACGTCGATGCGCGACGCTGTTCCGTCACGTCGGTGAAGCAGCCCTTGATGAAAATGAACGTGTCGACCAGCTTGCGCGGAATGTTGCGGCGGCGGATCGTGCCGCCGGCGGCGGTGATCGTCAGGTCGATGAATTCGTTGTAGGGGATGCCCGCCGGCCCGGCCAGCTCGTAGACGCAGTCGATGCCGCGTTCGAAGTTGAAGAAGCGCAGCACGGCATCGACGACGTCGTCGACGTGCACGGGATTCAATTTGGACAGCCCGTGGTGGGGGACCCACAGCGTGCCGCCCTGCTGCGCGCAGCGCCGCAAAAGCGGAGCAGTGTGGCGCTGATCGCCGACGCCGTAGACCAGCGTCGGCCGGAACGAAGCCCAGTCGATGCCGCTGCCGCGGATGATTTTTTCCTGCACGCGCTTGGAATCGCGGTAGTAGCTGTAGCCCGGCACGGTGATCGCAGCCGAACTGATGATCCAGATGTTGAAGTGCTTGGGCGCGCGGCGTTTGGCCTCGGCGACCAGGTTTTCCGTGCCACGGATATTGACGCGCTGCATCTCGTCCTGGCCGAGGTGCTCGTGGGCGCTTGCGAGGTGCAGCATCAAGTCGCAGTCGTCGAGGAAACCCTCCAGGGATTTGGCATCGGTCAAGTCGCCGACGTGGACTTCGCACTTTTGCTGAGGCGGATGCTCGACCGCGCTCTCCCTGCCCTTGCGCACGAGCACGCGCACGCTGTGGCCGGCGCGGGACATGCCGCGCACCATGTAGGCGCCGATGAAGCCCGTGGCTCCGGTGATTGCGATGCGCATGCTGTGTGTCTGGTCCCGGCGCGATAGTACGCGGGCCGCGCGCCATGCTCCAGCTTCGCGCGTGGCAGTTGGCGCCTCCCGGGGCAGAATAGGGGCGCATGCCACCCGACATCGAAGGCGAACTCCCGCCCTACGCGATCCTGTCGGCGCTGCCAGAGGAGTTGGCCGGATTGCGTGATCGCATTCTGGCTACACATTCCACGCAGGGCCTCGAGCTTTGGGATCTGGACCTCGGAGCCGCGCGGGCGATCGCCTGCGTCGGCGGAGTCGGTAAGGTGCACGCGGCCCATGCCGCGAGCGTGCTGCTCGCCCACGGCGGATCGCGGGGCCTCTTCGTCGTCGGCGTCTGCGGAGGCCTCAAGCAAGCGCTTGCTCCGGGGACCCTGGTGCACTGCGAGCGCGCGGTCCAGACTGATTCCGCACTGCGCGGCACGCGCGAAGTTGCGAGTGACAACCGCTTGCTGGAGGCCTGGCAGGAGAGCGCCGGAGGCACGCGCGGCTGGTTTCTGACCGCCGACCGCCCGGTGCTTTCGCTCTGGCGGCGCCTGCGTCTGGCGCGTGCCTTCGCTGGAGCTTGCGTGGCCGATATGGAGACGGCCGCGGCCGCGACCGTTGCGCAACGGGCCGGCGTGCCCTGGGCAGCTCTCAGGGCTGTCACGGACCGGGCCACGCAAGGCGGCCTGCTGAGCTTCAGAAAAAATTTCGCGGGCCAGGCGCAGCGCGCCGCGGCAACCCTGCCGGCACTCGTGCAAGCCCTCGAAAACGGTCGACAGTTGCGCTGACGTCCGGCTAGGGGCTTTGGCCCCGCGAGCCGACCGCAGTAAAATTCCCCAAAGCACGGACCCTCGAACGGCCCTCCCTAGGATGCGAGCTGCGTATCCGACCAGGACGGCGCGGAGTCTCTCGTCCCAAACCTTGGGGCGAGCCGAGGCGGTGGTCTGTGCCCGTTCAGGTCGACCCCACCCCGGATGCACCCAACCTGCGACTTGGCCGAGGCCATGCCGCGCGCTCAGCGCTCGGTCGGTAGATCCGTTTCGCAAGCTCCAGTCGGCTCGGGCCGAGTGTTGAGCCGCGCGTCGGGCCAGGTGCCGGCATTCGAGACGCCCGCCAGGAAACCACGGTGAGTGTCGCCGGCACTTTCCTGCGGCGTAATTTCGAGCCGCTGGTGCTCTCGTTGCAGGTGCTCGTCGACCTGGCGGTCGTGCTGCTCTCGTGCTGGCTGGGCTACCTGACGCGCGAGTCGCTCTACTCCCCACCGACGCAGCTCGAGAACTACAAGGAGATCTTCCTGCTGACCGGCGCGGTCTCGCTGGTGTGCTTCCACTCGTTCCGGATGTACTCGCCGATCAAGAGCCTGCTGAACGTCGAGGAGTTCGCGGCGATCGCCAAGGGCACGGTCGTTGCCTTCTTCGTCGTTCCGGCGCTGATCGTCTTCCTGCGCAGCTCCGATTTCAAGCTTTCCAGCGAGCTCGGGTGGATCGCAGCGCTGCACCACTACATCGACATGGATGTGGATACCGGCCTCTACTCGAGGGGCGCCGTGATCCTGGCCTTCGTCTACACCCTCGTCTTGATGACCTTGAACCGTTTCATCGCGTTCAAGTTGATCCAGATGCTGCACCGGCGCGGGATCGGCAACCGCAACGCGCTGATCATCGGCACGGGAGCGACCGCCGCAAAGTTGCAGAAAAAATTCGTGCTCGTGCCGACGCTGGGCTTGAACCTGATCGGCCTGGTCAGCCTCGAGGAGCACGAGGTCGGCAAGCCGATCGAGCGCTCGCGCGTGCTGGGCACGGTGCCCCAACTCGAACAGCTCGTGAAGCTGCACAAGGTCAGCGAGGTCTTCGTGGCGATCCCGGAGGTCGACGAAGAGATCGTGATGCGCATCGTCGAGGATCTGGAGCGCATGGGCGTCGTGTACCGGGTCGTCCCGCGCTTCTATCACTTCCTCTCGCACAAGGTGCGCATCGAAAGCCTGGACTCCATTCCGCTGTTTTCGAGGCCGGATCGCGATCTGGGCCTGCTCACGCAAGCGATCAAGCGCGGACTCGACATCCTGCTCGCCCTAGGCGTGCTCGGCCTGGCGATGCCGGTCTTCGTGCTCGGCGCGCTGCTCATCAAGCGCGAGTCGGAGGGCCCGGTGTTCTTCCTGCAGACCCGCGTTGGCAAGGACGGCGTGCCGTTCCGCATGATCAAGTTTCGCACGATGCACGAGCATCTGAGCTTCGACGCGCCCGCGCCCAAGAGCGAACGCGATCCGCGAATCACGAACATCGGCCGCGTGCTGCGCCGCTACAGCCTCGACGAACTGCCGCAGCTCCTGAACGTGTTGCGCGGTGAGATGAGCATCGTCGGTCCGCGGCCGGAGATGCCGTTCATCGTCGCCACGTACGGGCCGATCGAGCGCGAACGATTGCGCGCGAAGCCGGGTCTGACCGGTCTGTGGCAGATTTCCTATGCGCGTGGAGAAGCGATCCACGAGAACCTCGATTACGACCTCTACTACATCGAGCACCAATCGATCATGCTGGACTTCGTGATCATGGGTTTGACCGGTTTTGCCGTATTCAAGGGCACCGGCGCTTACTGAGCGCCAGACAACGTGCGAATCCTGCACGCGATGGAGTGCACGATCGGCGGTGCGCGCCGGCATCTGGTCGACGTCGCGAGCGGTCAGCTCGCGCGCGGCCACCAGGTCGGTCTGGCCGTCGCCTGCGAGCGCGATCCGCGCTTTCGCGAAGACCTGAATGCGCTGCAGCGCTCCGGCGCCAGGCTGTTCGAAATCCCGATGTTGCGGCAGATCGCTCCGTGGCGCGATGCGCGCCAGATGTTCGAGATGAGGCGCTGTCTGCGCGACTACTCACCCGAGATCGTGCACACGCACTCCAGCAAGGCCGGCGTGCTCGGCCGCGTGGCCTCGCTGCTCGAACACACGGGCGTGCGCGTGCACACCCCGCACACATTTGCCTTTCTTTTTTCAGCGGAATTCGGGCCGCTGCGTCGCGCCGTCTTCCGCAGGGTCGAGACCGCGCTCGCCAAGCGCAGCGCCTGCATCGTCGCCGTCAGCGAGGGCGAGGCCGAGACGTTCCGCGCTTCCGGCGTGGTCGCCAAAGAGCGCATCCGCGTCGTACGCAATGGCATCGATCCAGCGCCGTGGCTGGCCGCACGACCCCTGGATCGCGCCGCGTTCGGCCTGCCCGCCGATGCGCCGCTGATCCTGGTTGCCGGACTCCTGCACATCGCGAAGGGACAGGATCTGGCGATCGAGGCGTTGACCCGGCCGGGACTCGAGCGCGCGCACTTGGCTCTGCTCGGCGACGGAACCCTGCGGGCCTCGCTCGAGGCTCAAGTGCAGCGCTTGGGTCTGCAATCGCGCGTGCACCTGCCCGGCTGGAGCGAGAGCCTGCCCGGCTGGATGGCCGCCGCTGACGTGGTGCTCGTGCCTTCGCGCTGGGAAGCGATGCCCTACATCGTGCTCGAAGCCATGGCCTGTGCGCGGCCGCTGGTCGCGACGCGCGTCGACGGCGCACGGGAGATGATCGTCGATGGCGAACACGGAGTGCTGTGCGACATCGGCAGTGTCGATTCGATCGCCGACGGACTCTTGCGCGCGCTGGGCCTCGATGCGAAGCGGCGCGCGGAACTGGGCGCGCGCGCGCGCGAACGCCTGCTTGGAATGGGCACCGCGGAGCGCATGGTCGATGAACTGCTCGCGTTGTACACCCAGCTTCGATGAACATCCTGCACCTGATCACGACGCTCGACATCGGCGGTGCCGAGATGCACGTGCTGGCGCAGGTGCGCGGGCAAGTCGAGCGCGGCCACAGTGTGCGCATCGCCTACCTCAAGGGCGAAGGCCGGCTGCGCGAGGATTTCTTGGCCGCCGGCGCCGAGTCCGTTCACGCGATCGGACTGGGACTGTTGTCATTGCCGCGGCTGTGGCCCCATCTGCGCTGGGCCGAGATCGTGCACACGCACCTGCTCAAGGCCGATCTCTTCGGCGCGCTCGCGGCGACGCTCGCCGGCAGGCGCGCGAATCTGATTGCCAGCAAGCACAACGACGAGCACGTCCTGCGCAAGGCACTGGTGGGTCGCGTGCACGGAATGGTCGGTCGCCTGCCGCGCTGCACGATCGTGCTCTCCGATCACGTGGGGCGTTTCATCGCCGAGTACGGCCGCGTGCCGGTTTCGAAGCAGCGGCGCATCTACTACGGATTGGATCCGCGACCCTTCGAGCAGGCCGCGAAGATGTCCGCTGCGGAGCGCGAGCGCGTGCGTGCCGAATTCGGCTGGAACGCCGCCGACGTCATTTTCATCTGTGTGGCGCGCTTCGCCGCACAGAAAGCTCACGACGTGCTGCTGCGCGGATTCGCGCAAGCGCTGCGCGCGCGGACGGCCGGAGATCCACAGTTGCGCCTGCTGCTGATCGGCGATGATCCCTTCGGGGACGGCCGGCAGCGAGCCGAGGCGCTGGCGGTCGAACTTGGCCTCGGCGCCGACGTGCATTTCGCCGGGCTGCGACGCGACGTGGCGCGCTGCGTCGGTGCCTGTGACGTGTTCGTCATGACTTCGCTCTGGGAGGGGCTCGGCCTGGTCTTTCTCGAAGCGATGGCCGCGTCGCGGCCCGTGCTCGCGACGCGCGTCTCGGCTGTGCCGGAGGTCGTGCTGGACGAGGCGACCGGGATCCTGATTCCTCCAAGCGTCAGCGCGCCCCTGGCCGCGGCCATGTTGCGCCTGGCGCGCGACAGCGGCCTCTGCGAACGACTGGGAGCCGTGGGACACAGTCGCGTCGTCGAATTTTTTGCACTCTCGCGCATGATCGACGAGACGCTCGAGGTCTACGCGTTGCATGCCCGCCGTCAGCCCATGGACCGGGATAGAATCAAGAATGCGGGTCGTGCGGGCCGATAGCCCCGACTCGCGACGCCACCGTGGAACGAGCCGACTCCATTTTTTCGCCGGCAGCCCCGCCGCCTACCGAGCAAGTTTTTCCGTCGCTACCGGCGGGCGCCGAGACAGGGGCCTTTCCGCGAGGTCCGGACCGACGCCGCAGGCCGACGAGCCGCTGGTCGCGCTACGCCCTGTGGGGCGGCCGCCGCCGTGGCCCGCGCCGTGACGAGGAACTCGAAGGCAGCTTCGTCGATCAATACTCGGGCCGGCTGTTCATCCTGATGATCTGGATCGGAACGATGAACATCGGCGACAGCTTTTTCACGCTGTTCCACCTGCAGGCCGGCGGCATCGAGCTGAATCCATTCGCCGCCATGCTGCTGGGCACCGGCCGCACCGGATTCGTGGTGACGAAGTCGCTCCTGATCAGCATTCCGTTGCTGGTCCTGTGCCTGCACAAGAACTTTCACCTGGCGCGCGTGGGCCTGTGGGTGGCCGCCAGTTGCTACAGCCTGCTCTTCGCCTACCACGTCTGGCTGCTTTGACCGTCGACAGGCGGGGGCGCGCGTCGGCACACTGAGGCGCCATGTCTTCCCCGCTGCGCATCGCTCGCATCATCGCGCGCATGAATTACGGCGGACCGGCGCGCCAGATTCTGGCCAGCGATCCGTGGCTCGCCGCGCAAGGCCATGTCGTGCGCGTGTTCAGCGGGACGCCGCAAGCGGGCGAAGGCGATCTGTTCGAAGCGGCGCGCGAGCGGCGCATCGACATCGTGCGCGTGCCGGGGCTCTCTCGCGGCGTGTCGCTGTCGATGGATTTTCGCGCGCGCGCCTTTTTGCGCGATGCGCTGCGCGAATTCGATCCGCAGGTCGTTCACACGCACGCTTCCAAGGCCGGGGCGCTCGGCCGCCGCGCGGCCGGCGTGGTGCCCAATGCCGCCCGCGTGCATACGTTCCACGGCCACGTGCTCGAAGGCTACTTCGGAGCGACGGTGTCGCGCGGCCTGGTCGCCATCGAGCGGCGCCTTGCGGCGAAAACCGACCGGCTCGTGGCGGTCTCGCACTCGACAGCGGAAGACCTCCTGCGGCTGGGCGTGACCCAAGAGGAGAAACTGGTCGTCGTGCCCCCGGGGCTCGAGCTCGAGGAGTTCCTGAAAATACCGCTGTCAGGCTCGGCACGCCGCGACGGGGCGTTGCGCCGCTTGGTCGGCGCGCGTGAGGACGATGTCCTGGTGGGCGTGGTCGGTCGCCTGGCCGATGTCAAGCGACCGGAGTGGGCGCTCGACGTGTTCGACTTGCTGCGCGCGCGCTACCCCAGGTTGATGCTGCTGTTCATCGGCGACGGTGAATTGCGCGGCATGCTCGAGCGGCGCATCGCCGCGCTGGATGCGGACGGCGGGCGGCGCGTGCACATGCTCGGAGCGCGCAGCGACATGGCCGCGGTGTTGCGCGACCTCGACGTCGTGCTGGCCGCCTCGCGCAGCGAGGGCATGCCCGTGGCCCTGATCGAAGCCGGAGCCGCGGGGCTGCCGGTCGTCGCCACGCGCGTCGGCGGCGTGCCCGAACTCGTCGCCGAGGAGCGCACGGGTTTCCTCGGCGAGAGCGCCGACGAACTGGCCTTCGGGCTCGCGAAGTTGCTCGACACACCGGCCTTGCGGCCGCAGTTCGGTCAGCGCGCCAGGCTGCGCGTCGAAAAGCGCCACAGCGCTCCGGCGCTGGGCACGCAGCTCGAGCGCCTGTATCAAGCCGTCGTCACCGAACGCAGCGCCAAGCGCTGAACCGATGAAACTCCTGTTCATCACGCAGGTGCTCGATCGCCAGGACGCCGTGCTGGGTTTCGTGCCGCGCTGGATCGACAGTTTTGCGAAGCAAGTCGAACGCGTGCGCGTGATCGCGCTCTCGATCGGTGACCTGAGCGGACTGGACTCGAATGTCGACGTGCGCGTCGTCGGGCGCCAGGGCACGTTGCGACGCTACTTGCGCTACCGTTCGTTCCTGCGCGAAGCGTTCGTCAAGGACGGCTTCGACACCGTGCTGGCGCACATGATTCCGCGTTATTCGAGCGTGGCCGCAGGTCCGGCGCGGCGTGCCGGCGCGCGCCATTTCCTGTGGTACACGCACGGCGCGGTCGACCATCGCCTGCGCAAGGCCGAACGCGTGGTCGAGCACATTTTCACGGCCAGCGAAGAATCGATGCGCTTGGACACGCCGAAAAAAGTCGTCACCGGCCACGGCATCGACCTCGCGCACTTCGACTCGCGCGGGACCGTGCCGCTGGGCGCGCCGCGCCTGCTTTCGGTGGGCCGCATGACGCCTTCGAAGGATCCATTGACTTTGATCGAAGCGCTGGCGCTGCTCACCGCCGAGGGTCGCGACGTGAATCTGGACATCGTCGGTGGGGGGCTTGCCGCGGGCGACAGCGAATACGAGGTGAGCGTCCGCCGGCGCATCGACGAACTGGCGCTGAACAAGCGCGTCGTGATGCACCAGAGCGTGCCCTATCTGCGCATCCCCGACTACTTTCGGCGCGCGAGCGTGTGCGTCAATTCGAGTTTCACGGGCAGTGTCGACAAAGTCGTGCTCGAAGCGATGGCCTGCGAGCGGCCGGTGTTGTCGTGCAACGATTCGTTTCCGCGCATCGTCGCAGCTTTGGGCGCACAGGCCGAGCGCCTGTGCTTCGCGCCCCACGACGCGCCCGATCTCGCCGCGAAGTTGCGCGCGCTGCTCGATCTTGAACCGGCCGAACGCGCCGCGCTCGGCGCGCGTCTGCGCGCGATCGTGGCTCGCGATCACGAAGTCGACGCCTTGATCGCGCGCCTGGTGGCGCTGATGGAGCGGCCCAAGTGACCCGAGTTTCGGTCGTGATCCCGTCGTGGAACACGCGCGAATGGCTCGGTCGGTGCTTGTCGGCCTTGGCCCGCAGCGGTGGCGAGCTCGAGATCGTGGTCATCGACAATGCTTCGAGCGACGGCTCGGCGGACCTCGTTCGACGCGAGTTTCCGGCCGCGGCGTTGATCCAGAACGCCCGGAACGAAGGCTTCGCCAAAGCCTGCAATCAGGGACTGGCGCAGACATCCGCGCCCTTCGTCCTGTTCTTGAACAGCGACACGGAGGTGGCTCCCGACGCGCTCGAACGTCTGGCGCAATTCCTCGAGCAGCATCCGACCTATGCGGCCGCCGCGCCGCGGCTCATGAATGTCGATGGCTCGACCCAGCGCGCCTGCATGGAGTTTCCGGTTCTGCGCACGCCGTTTTGGTTTGCCACACCCCTGGAACGTTGGTTTCCCCACAGTCGCGAGCTCAGGCGCTACTTTGCGCGCGACTTCGATTACGAGCACG
>JANMRV010000414.1:0-4796 GCA_031388685.1 Planctomycetota bacterium | reverse complement strand
GAGAGAACCACTTTTCGCATGGGGCGGTGCCTCGCTCAGTCCTTTTTCTTGGGCTCGGGCTCGTCCGTCGGCACCGTTCCGGTGTCGTCGTGCGGCTTGGCGGCAGCGGCGCCCGCGGCCTTCGCACCCTTGTCGTCCGCGGCTGCGGTGCCCGGCGGCAGCTTGCCCTCGAGCAGCGCCTTGACGCGGATGTCCTTCGAGCGGTCGTACACGTGCGTGCCTTCGACGATCACGTGTTCGACGAGCGAGGTGACCGAGAGCGGATCGCCGCTGAACAGCAGCACGTTTCCGTCCTTGCCCACTTCAAGCGAACCGACGCGCTTCTGCAGGCCGAGGATTTCCGCGGGAACGATCGTGATGGCCTTCAGCGCGCTCTCGCGCGGAAGACCGAGGCCGACGGCGGTCGCGGCTTGGAACCACAAGGATTCGGTCGTCGTGTTCGTCGAGCTCAGCGAGAAGCGCACCTTCTTGTCGGCAAAAACCTTCGGCACGAAGGTCTCGATCTCCTTGCCGTTGATCGGATCGCGCTCGAGCTGGACGAGCGGTCCCTCGAGGACGACGGGCACTCCCGCGTCGACGATCGCATCGACGGCCTTCCAGCAGGCCGTGTTGCAGACCAGCGTCGTGCGCGCAAGGAATCCGTTGGCGCGCGCGATCTCGAGTGCGCGCTGAACGTCCATCGGCCGTGCGCAATACACGAACGCGGCAAGCTTTCCTTCGACGAGCGCGAGCAGCGGCTCCTGCTTCTCGTCGATCTCGCCGCGCGGAATGACTTCGAGGCCGGCGACCTTCCAGGCGCTGCCGCCCATCGCCTTGCCCTTGGACTTTTCGCCTTCGAGGTCGCGGCCCTGGAACAGCGCTTCGCGCTTGGCGCGATCGCCGCCCTGCTGTTTGTCGCGCACGACTTCTTCGAGGTACAGGCGCAGATCGGTGAACGCGCCGCGCAAGGCTTGCTGTTGCGTCGCCGGCGAATAACCGAACTTTGGCGCCGCCGAGAGCTTCAGTCCTCCGTCCGGCTTGACCAACATGTCCTCGATCGTGATGCCGACCGGCTTGACGACCATGCCCTGGGCCCCGATGACGCAGTTCGGTCCCTGCTGCACGTTGATCGTGGTGATGCCCCAGCGCAGCGAGTCCTCGAAGTAGAAGCCGACGGGATCGATCGAATCGCGCACGTTTAGGAACGGCGCGACGTCGATGTTCTCGTTCGCGCGGTCCATGCCGCGCGGGCTGTGGGCTTCGACGAGACCGGGGAAAGCCACCATCTTGGGCTGGTCGATCACGACCGCGTCCCAGGGCAGCTTGAGATCGGCTCCGATCGCGGTGATGCGTCCGTTCTCGATCAGGATCGCGCCGTTCGTGATCTCGGGCCCGTTCATCGGGATGATGCGGCCCACCTTGATGGCGAGCTTGCCGTCGGCGAGCGCCGTCCCGGCGAGCGGGAGCGCGAGGACGGCGGAAACAACGAGGATAGAGCGCGGGGACTTTTGGCTCATGGTGCGGGGGAGTCCGAGAAGAGACGAATGAAACTGCATGAATGAAACGGAGAAGCGCTACTTGGCCGCTGCGGAGTCTTTCGCAGGGCGCGGGTCGAGCACGAGCTGGCCGTCGATCAGGACGCCGCTCACACGCGAGCTGAGTTCGAAGGGCAAGCCTGTCCACAGGACCAGGTCGGCGTCCTTGCCCACACTGATCGAACCGACGCGATCGTCGATGCCGATCATGCGCGCCGGTTCGAGGGTGACCGCGACGAGCGCGGCTTCGAAGGAGAGTCCACCGCGCATGGCGAGGCCCGCTTGACGATCGAGGTAGGTTTCGGCCGCGCCTGCGCCGTGGCTCGAAAGCGCGATCGGGATGTTCAGATCGTGGAGCACCTTCGCAGTGTCCGCGGCCATGAACGAACCCTCGCCGGTGCGGCCTTGGAGCGGGAACGGCGGCAACACGACCATCGCCTTGCTGCGCACGAGCAGTTGCGGCTCCTTCCACGCTTCCGCGGCGGCATCGAGGATCAAGCGCGGCGAACCGAGTTTCTCGCGCTCGATTTCTTCCTTGAGGAAGACCGCGGTGCGGATGTCCTGCGTGCTCCAGGTCTGGATGCAGAGCGGCAACTTGCCATCGAGCGCGAGCAGGACCTGATCACTGCCTTGATAGGCGCGCGACTTGTCGCCGCGCGAGGCGGCGGCGTCGTACATGGCCTTGCGCCATTCCCACTCGACGCCCATGCGCGTCGTCGGCCGGCGCGCGAAAATGTCGGAGGGCGAACCGAAGGCGGGGTGATTGCGCTGCGAAGGCTGCGTTCCGATCGCTCCGCGCAAGACGGCGTCGGCCTTGAGCGTGCGGCCTTCGACCGAGTGCGCGCCGGCAGTCTTCAACGCCAGGCCGAGGCCTCCAATCACATTGTCGTCGCGCGGATTGGCGAGCACGGTGGTCACGCCGCTCCTGGCCAGGCGCGTCCACTCTTCATCGAAGAGGTCCAGCGCGTTGGAAACGCGCGCATCGGGCATGATCTCCTTGCCCTGCTCGACCGAGCCTTGCCCGAGGTCGATGCGCGCCGACAGATCGATCATGCCGGCTGTCATCGCGAAAGCGCGCAGCGATGTGTCGGAGCTGCCCGCGCTGCTGCCCGGCGTGATCGAGACGATCTTGCCGTTTTGCACGCGCACCATCGCGTTCTTGATCATCTCGCCGTTCGAGGTGAAAAGCTGATCGGCGAAAACGTTCCAGTCGTTCGAAGGCTCCTTGGACTGCTGCGCGAAGGCCGTCAGCGGCGCGAACGCAAACGCCAGGACAAGGGCGGGTCGAATCGTGAAACTCATGGCTTGCTGGTGTCGACGCGCACTCCGTCGATGTAAACGGCCTCGAGTCGGCTGGTCAGGTCGAGCGGATCGCCGCTCCACAACAGGAAGTCTGCGTCGTAACCGCGTTCGAGCAGGCCGACGTGTTCGCCGACGCCGCAGATACCGGCCGCGTTGGTGAACAGCGCCCGTTCCAGGGCCTTGCGGTCCATGCCCTCGCGCAGGCAGATCGCCGCGCTCAGGCGCAGCGCGTCCGGTCCGGTGGCGGGCACATCGAGTCCGAAAGCGAAAGGCACCGAAGCTGTCGCCAGCGCCAGCGCCGAGCGGATTTCGCGACGGCTGTCGCCGCCGGTGAACGGCTCGAGCACGACGCTGAGCCCAGCCGCCTTGATCGATTCGGCAAGCTCACCGGCGAGCGGCGCGCCCTCGATACAGCCCTTCAGCTTGTTGCGCGTGACGAACTCGATTGAGCGCTGGATCTCGTGGCGCTGCACGGCGTGAATCATCACCGGCAGGCGACCGGCCTTGACGTCCGCGAAAACCGGCGTGTTCGCCGACAGCTCGGCCTCGAGAGTTGCGATCGCGCCCATCGGACTCGTCGGCGGCGTGTCCAGACGCAGCGCCGCCGAGGACAGTGATACCGCCAGGTGCGTCTTGCGATGCACGATGCGCCCGCCCGCTGACTTGACCACGGCGGTCTGGCCGCCGACCAGGCTGTCCACGCCGGGCGCGAGCAGCACGGTCGTCACGCCCGCGCGCGCGGCGAGCCGCAGCTCCTTCGCCTTGGGATCGAAGGCGTCGGCCGCGAGTGCGCCGGGCATCATCGGGCGAGTGCCGTCGCTTGCTTCGACGCCCAGGCTGGTCTGATCGTGCGCGGCGACGAACCCGGGCGAGATCGCTCCAGGGTGCTGGATCAGGCGCACGCCGCTGGGAAGGTCGGCGCCGGAAGCAACCGAGCGGATCTTGCCTTCTTCGATGATCAGGATGCCGCGATCGATCGTGCGGCCGTCGCCGAGGTAGATCGTGCGTGCCTGGATCGCGATCGTGCCCGCTTGCGCGGGCACCGGCGTGAAGCACAACAACGCAGTGACGAGGGAAATCATGTCTAGCGGTCCTCCGGGGTGATCACGACGTCGCCGCCGGAGAGCACGTACTGAATACGGGTCTGACCGGCGAGCGGCTCGCCGTCGAGCACGAGCAGGTCGGCGTCCTTGCCGAGTTCGACCGAACCGATTTTGGCGTCGAGATCGAAAGCGCGCGCCGCGCCGATCGTCAACGCAGAAAAGGCGGCCTGGCGATCGAGTCCATTTCCGATCGCGAGCTCGGCGAGCAGCGGCAGTTCGCGCGCGCCGAAGGGATTTCGCGCGCCGCTGCCGAGCAGTACAGTGACACCCGCGGCCTGCAGTCGGCCGGCGAGGGCCAGGTCATGTCGCTCCATTTCCGGCAACGCATTTGCGCCGATCGGTTGCGGCCAGACCATGACCGGAATGCCCCGGCGCACGAGTTCGGGAGCGACCTCCATCGCGTCGGTCGCGCCGGCGATGATCAGCCGCAGGCGCTTGAAGGATTCGGTCGCGGCGAGCAGGGCGCGCAATTGCGATGCGCGGTGCACTTCGACGACCAGCGGAATCCGGCCATCGGCCACGCGCGACAGGGCGGCCTTGTCCGCATCGAACTTCGGAGGCTTCGGCGCCTTGTCCTCCTTGAACTCCTTTTCCTTGAACTCCTTGGCCTTTTCCTTGGAGTCGGCGAGTTCCTTCTCGCGGTCCTTCTTGGCCTTCTTGAAGCCGTCGTCGAGCTCCTTCTGCTTGTCGGCGATTTTTTTCTTCCAGTCGGTCAGCTCGTGTTCGTACTCGACCTGATCGAGGGCATAGGCCTCGCCTTGGGTGATCATGCCGGCAAGACGCTCGACGTCGGCCAGGCGCTCGAACGGATCGGAACCATTGCCGTCCGGCCGCACGCCCAGGGCCATCGACAGGCAGCACTCGTCGGCAAGCTTGG
>JANMRV010000406.1:0-11574 GCA_031388685.1 Planctomycetota bacterium | reverse complement strand
ACATCGTCGCAGCCGCAATGGCATCTGCCCGCTCCTCGCGCTCGATCGACATGTCCTTCGACGAGGATGGCGAGGGTGGGCGCCTGAAGGACCTGCTCGCGGCCCAGGCCAGCGAAGATGGTCCCTACAGCACCGCGCTCGAAGACGTTTCGCTCGAGGACAGCCTCGGCGAGGCCCTTGACCGGCTTTCGGACCGCGAACGTTACGTCGTGACCCTGCGCTTCGGCGTCGGCGTGGAGCGCGAGCACACGCTCGCCGAAGTCGCCGCGAAGCTCGGCGTCAGCCTCGAACGCGTACGCCAGATCCAGGTCCGCGCGCTCGGAAAACTGAAGAGCCCGCATCTGCGCAAGGTCGTCGATCCTTACCTGAACTGAGTCGCTATCGGCGTTCGACAATCCGCCCCCGCCCGAGTCCTGAACGGACCTTGGCGGGGGTGGCTTCATGGGCGCGTCGCCGCGCCCTGTCCCAAGCCGCGCAGGCTCAAATCGGCTACTGACGCTCCTTGGCGAACACCCAGCGGAAGATCTCGCCCATTTTCGGCGGCTTGCCGGTCATCAGGATGCCGACGCGGAAGATTTTTGCCGCGGCCATGAAAGCCAGCGCCACGGAGACCACCAGCAGCAACGTGGTGACCACGTACTCCCACATCGCCGGCGGTCCCGCCGCGCGGTTCATCATCACGAAGGGCGTGAACGGCGGAATGAACGACAGGACGCGCGCCAGTGTTCCGTTCGGATCCTGGCCGACCGGCATCATGGCCATCAAGGGCAGCATGAGCAGCACCATGATTGGCGACATCAGGTTCTGCGCTTCCTTGATGCTGTTGCAGGCCGATCCGATGCCGACCATCATCGAGGCGTAGAGCAGGAAACCGAGCAGGAAGTAGACGACGAACGAGAGCAGGAAGCTCGGGTCGCTGATCAGGATCGACATATCCACGTCGACGGGGATGTCCATCATCCTGGGTCCGAACTTGAGCGCGACGAGGAAGAACAGGATCCAGCAACCGATGGTGGTCAATCCGGTCGCCGCGATGCCGAGGATCTTCCCGGTCATCAACTCCAGCGGCGAAATCGAGGACAGGAGCACCTCGATGATGCGGTTCGATTTCTCCTCGATCGTGTTCGTCAGGAGCAGCTGCGCGATCGTGAAAATCGAGACCCACAAGAGGTAGACGAAGACCAGAGGCGCCCACTGGCGGATCACATCCTTGCTGGAGACTTCTTTCTCCTTGCCTTCTTCGTCGAGCTGTTTCTCGTCGAAGTGCACCGGCTCCTGGATGCGCCGCGCGACGTCGGGGTCGATCTTCTCCTTGGCGAATCGCCGGGCTTCGATTTCCTCGGAGGAAAGCCGGCCGATCCATTCCTTCAGATCCTTGTCGGTGCGGTTGTTGGAGACGTACTTGAAGCCGTCGGTGCTTTCGAGCGGCGTCGCGCCGAGCACGAAGTAGGCGAAAAGGCCGTCTTTCTCGCCGTTCATCTGCGTGCGTGCCCAGGCCTCGGGATCCTCGGTGCCTTTGGGAACGTCTACGCGTTGATAGCGCTCGCGCTTGACGCCGGCCTTCAGGCCGCGCGCTTCCTCGGGCGACATGCTCGCCATCCACAGCAAAAATTCCTGGGTCTGCGCCGAGGCGTCCTGCTTGGCCGAAGCATCCTGCGGTTTGGACAACCACTGCAGATTCGCGAAGCTCTTGCCGAGCGTCGTCATGAAGCGCGCCTTGCTCTCGAGCTGCTTGCCCGTCTTCTTGTCGAGGCCGTCCGCCATGGCGCGCAGCGCGGTCGGCAATTTGGCCACGGAACTCTCGCCCTTTTCCGCCTGGCGCTGCAGGAATTTCAGCAGCTGCAGCACGTCGTCGTACTGTGCGCGCTCTTCGATGGCAGGCAAGAGCCAGTCCGTCCTGTCGATCACCGCGTAGCGGCGCACGTCCTTGGCCTTGGCCAAGAGGCTCGGCACGACGACGGCGATGATCAGGATCACCGGGAACGAGAGAATCCCGATCCAAAACGTCTTCGTGCGCAGGTTCTCGGTGTACTCGCGGATCGCGACGAGCCAGGTCTTGTTCTTAACCATGGGAGAGATCCTTGGCTGCCTGGCGGCCGCCGACGGCGCGGACGAAGACTTCGTGCAGGGAGGGTTCGCGCTGGTCGAAGCGGCGCACTTTCACGCGGCTCATCAAGTCGCGCAGCAAAACCTGTGGATCGGTGCCTGGCGCGAGGAACAACTCGGCCGTTTTCCCAGAGTCGTTGATGCGCACGACGCCCGGTATGGAGCGCAGCGTCGAGCCGTCGCCGTCGTAGTCGAGCATCACGGCTTGTTCCGCCGAGCGACGCACCTCCGACAGCGGACCGTCGATCACTTTCTTGCCGCCGTTGATCAGGAAAATGAAGTCGCAGATCTGCTCGGCCTGCTCCATGCCGTGGGTCGAGAAGATCACCGTGCGCCCGGCGCGGCGCTGATCGAGGATCAGGTCGCGCAGGATTTCGACGTTGACCGGGTCGAGGCCGGAGAAAGGCTCGTCGAGGATCAAGAGCTGCGGTTCGTGGATCAGCGTGGCGAGCATCTGGACTTTCTGGCCCATGCCCTTGGACAGGGCCTCGGTGCGCTTGTCGGACCATTCGCCGAGGCCGTAGCGATCGAGCAACTCATACGACTTGGTCTTGGCCGCCTGCGCGTCCATGCCCTTGAGTTTTCCGAAGTAGGCCAGGATTTCGGCGCACTTCATTTTCTTGTAGAGCCCTTTTTCCTCGGGCAGATAACCGAGCTTGTCCTTGGTCAGCTCTGAGCTCTTTTCGCCGAGCACGGTGATCTCGCCCTCGTCGGGTTGGATGATGTTGGTCACCATCCGGATCGTCGTGGTCTTGCCGGCACCGTTGGGACCGAGAAATCCGTAGATCGAACCGCTCGGGATCGCGAGCGAAAGATCGTCGACGGCTTTGTGCGCGCCGAAGCGTTTGGTGACGTGCGAGAGCGTCAGGGCGTAATCCATGGGGCTCAGAGGATGCCCGCTCGGCCCGCGCGAGAACAGAGGCGACTGCCCGAACCGGATACCTGGCCGCGCTCGATGGGTAGAGTAGGTCGAGATGACGTGGCTGGAACATCGAGCGCTGGAGCGAGCGGCTTCCGACGCAACTCAGGCGCCGGCGGGCGGCGCCGTCGTGGCGAGCCCCAGCCTGTCGATCGGCGAATTGCGCACTCTTTACCTTGACCTCGTGCGACGGCCGCCGTTCGATGCGGAGCGCCAGAGTTTTCAGTCCGATGTCGCCCGGCGCACGACGGCGGCCGATTCGCCGGGAGCCGTCACGCCGACACCAGCTCCGGCGCCGATCGAACTCGAGGGCAAGTCGAGCGCGCTCATCGCCACGCGCGACTTTTGGCAGCAATGGTACGAGGAGCAGCTCTACTACTTCCTGCTCGTCGACAACTTCGCTCCGCGCGGCGAGAGCCTGGTCAGCGTTCCGACCGAGCTGGCCGCGGGCACGTTGCACGCCAGGGACGCGCTGCATCGCATCGCGCTGTGTTCGAGTTTCGATCAGCGCAATCCGGGGTCCGACACGTTCGTCACGGTCGTGATGGAGCAGATCGCGGGCCTCGCGGTCGAGAAGAACCGCCGCGAACTCGAGATCTGCAAGGCGATCTACGATGGCAAGCCGGGCACGTTCCTCGGCCGCGCGGGTTCGAGTCAATCCGACGTGGTGCGCACGGCGATCGAGCAGCGCTCCTGCGCCGAGTCGTTCCTTGCGCGCGAGTACCGGCGCTACGCGCACGCGCCGCCGGACAAGCGCGAACTGACCCAATGGGTCACGCTTTTCCAGGCCGATCCAAAGGCCTTCGTGGACCTCGTTCGCGGATGGATGGCCTCGCCCGCCTATCGTGCTCGCCTCGCGCGGCGCGAGCCCATGGACAACCGTCTTTTCGTGCGCGCTCTGTTTGCCGATCTGTGCCAGCGCGAACCGACGCCCGAAGAATTCAGCCGCATGCGCAGCGCGCTCGATGGCCTATCCGATCCGCTGCCATTGCGCTCGGTCATGGCCAGGCTCTTGCTCGATTCCGACCAGACCAGCGTGCCGTCCACGAAGACGGGTCTAGGCGAAGCGCGTTTCGTCCTCGAGCAATTCCAGCGCCTGTTGGGCAGGCCCGCAACGACCAAGGAAGCTGCAGTCTTCGCCGCCGGCCTCGCCGATCCCGCGGGCAAACCGTCGATGGTCGTCTACGCTTTGATCGCGCATCCGGAGTACCAGAGCTACTGACATGGAAAGAAGCGAAATGTCTGCTCAGCGCTCGATACCCGGACTCGATCGCCGTCAACTGCTCGGTGGAATGGCGGCGCTCGGCGGCGTCCTCGCCGCGGCGCCGCTCGTCTCCGGCATGCCGGCCGCGTCGGAAGAGAGAAAAACGAAGCGCGTCGTCGTGATCGCCTTCGCCGGCGGCGTGCGCACGCGCGAGACTTTTGGATCCGCGGACAACGTGCCCAACCTGAAAAAGCTCGCCGAGCAGGGTGTGCTCTATCCGCGCATGCGCTCGTCGAACCTCGGCCACTATGGCGCGGCGCTCTCGATGTTCACCGGCATCGCCGAGCAGCGCGGCATTCGCGAGAACCAGCGCGGCGACGCGCCGACGATGTTCGAGTACCTGCGCAAGGATCTCAGTTTTTCCGCGGGCGACGTCTGGATCGCGACTTCGGGCGGCGCGCAGCAGACCAACTATTCCTACGGCCTAAATTCGCAGTACGGCGCGCGCTTTGGAGCCAACACGCTCGACAGCGACGGTCTGTTCAACGCCGAGTTCCGCGATCTGGTGGCGCGCTGGGGACGGCCGAAGCAGGCCAGTCCGGCCGAAAGCGCGCTGCTCGCGAAGTTGCGCTCGTCGATCGAGAGTCCGCTCTTGCCCGATGCGCAGGGCCGCCTGAACTCTCAGGAGAGCGCGGCGCGCGTCGAGAAGTACATCCTGGACGAACTTTCGCGCGGCACGGCCGACATCACCGGGCCGAATGCCGCCGATGCGAAAGCGCTGCGCACCGCGCGCAATCTCTTGGCGGTGTTCAAGCCGCGTGTGGTCGCCGTCGTGCTGCAGCAAGCCGACATCGCCCACGGTTCATTCAACGGCTATGCCGAAATCGTGCGGCGCAACGATCAGTCGATCGGCGAACTCGTCGCGGCGATCAAGGCCGATCCCGAACTCGCCAATTCCACCGCGCTGTTCATCGCACCTGAATTCGGCCGCGACAAGGATTTGAATTCGCGACGCGGGCTCGATCACGGCGATGGTTCCGACGATCTCAACTTCGTCAGCGGCCTGTGCGTTGGCCCCGACTTCAGACGCGGCCTCGTGGTCGAGGACGAAGTCGCCGTGGTCGACATCTGCCCGACGGTCTGCTCGCTGCTGGGCACCGATGCCAAGCTGGCGCGCGGCCGCAAACTTCCGAAGTTGTTCGCGTAGCGGCTCGCATGGCGCGCGTCGGCATCCTGCTTTCGGTCGTCGCCGCCGCGGCGCTCTGCCTCGCGGCGGGATTCGATTCGGCGAGCCTTCAGGACGCGAAAGCCACAAAGAACTCGCTGCCGGACTCCGGCTGCGTGGGCTGCCATGCGGGCATCGAGCCCATGCATCCCCAGGCAGAGTTGTCCTGCACGGATTGCCACGGTGGCGACGGCAACGCCGCGACCAAAGAGAGCGCTCACGTCAAGCCGCGCCGCGTCGAAGTCGGCGACGAGCGCGTCGCGGCGCGCGACGAGGATCTCGGCTGGCGGCGCTTTCGCAACCCGATGGACTTGCGCGTCGCGGCGACGACCTGCGGCAGTTGCCACGCCGAAGAAGTTTCGCGCGTGCACACGAGCCTGCACGCGACGACGGCCGGGCACTTGTCCGACGGCTTCTACGAAGTCGGCCTGTTGAAGGAGAAGGGCTCGAAGTATTCGGTCTTTCCGACCAGCGCCGATCCGGCCTATCCGAAGGATCTCGAGAGCCTCGAGCAGGCGCCGACCTTCAACGAGCGTCCGCCTCGCGATCGTCTGTCGACGCACTTCATGGACCTGACGCGCAAGGAATGCGCTCAATGCCATCTGTGGTCGGGAGGCCGCGCGGTTCGCGGCCGCGTCGGCTTCGACGGCGACTATCGCGGCGAAGGTTGCGCTGCGTGCCACGTCAGCTACACGCTCGATGGAAGATCGAGATCGGCGGATGCTCAGGCCCAGCGCAACGAACCCGGCCACCCTGCTCGCCATGAAATGACGCGCGCGCCATCGACGGCGACTTGCGCGTCCTGCCACAACGGCGACGCCTCGATCGGACTCTCGTTCCAGGGCCTGGCGCAATTGCCTCCCGGCGCGCCCGGCGGCCCGGAAATTCCCGGCACGACCGACGAGCTTCGTCACCGCGCGTTCTACATCGACGATCTGACCATCACGCCGCCCGACGTCCATCACGAGCGCGGCATGACCTGCATCGATTGCCACACCGAGAACGACGCGATGGGGGATGGCAGCCTGCACGGTTCGATGGAAAAAGCCGTGGAAATCAGCTGTCAGGACTGCCACGGGACTTTCAGCGCGCCGGCGACGCTGGTCACGCAACGCGGCACGAAGTTGCGCCAATTGTCGCGCGAAGCGGACGGTGTCTGGCTGACAGCCAAGCACGACGGTTCGCGCCATCGCGTGAAGCAGGTCGTCGATGTGCTCCAGCACAAGAGCCCCGATTTCAACGAGCGCGCGACGAAGGCCATGACCTCCGCGCACACGCGCCTGGAGTGTTACACCTGCCACGCCGGCTGGAACGCCAACTTCCTGGGCTTCCATTTCGATCGCAACGAGTCGCTGACGCAGCTCGATCTCCTGAGCGGCAAACGCACCACTGGGCGCGTGACCACGCAGGAGAAGATCTTCGCCACTTGGAAGAGCTTCTATGCCGGCTTCAACGAGACCGGCCATGTCGCGCCCTACCTGACGGGGTTTTCCACCATGGGCACGGTGCGCGACAAGAACGGCAAGCTCGTGCTCGACCAGGAAATGCCGGTGACTGCCGCGGGATTGTCGGGCATGACGATGATCCACCACCAGTTGCACACCACGCGGCCGACGGCGCGCTCGTGCGTCGAGTGCCATCGCTCGAGCGCGACCTGGGGCATGGGTTCGGCAAATTTTCGTCTTTCGCGTCGGCTAGCATTCGTCGCCGATCGCCGCGGCATCGAAGTGGTCGCGCTCGATCGTGCGCAGATCCAATCGTCGCTGCCGTTGTGCAAGGTCGTCGTGCCCGACGTCGAGGCGCTCGCGCTGGACAGCGAGCCGCTGCAGGGCCACGCGCGCTTCGTGTATGCGAGCGAGCGCGATCACGGCGTGCACGTCATCGATGTCTCGCAGCCGACGGCGCCCGTGCGCGTAGGTTTCGTGGCCTGTGCTTCGCCCCACGGGCTCGCGCTGGCCGGAAATGTCCTGTTGTGCGCCGATGGCGCCGGCGGACTCAAGCTCTTCGACGTCAGCGTTCCATCGAAGATCCACTTGGTCGGCAGTCTTGCGACCCTCGATGCGCGTGCGATCGATGTGCAGTGGCCCTACGCTTACGTTGCCGACGGCGCGGGCGGGCTCTTGATCGTCGACATTCGCGCGCCGGAGGCGCCGGTCGCTGTCGGTGGACTGGCGCTGGACTGGAAGGGCGCTCCCGATGACACGCTCGGCGTGGCGGTGTTGTTCCAGTATTCGCGGCCGAAGGAATTTGGCGGGCGCGCGGCGGACGACCGCAGCGAGGCGCGTCTGTTGTGCGCAGTGCTCGATTCGACTCGCGGTCTAGAACTCGTCGATGCCACGGAACCCAGTGCGCCGCAAAAAGTCTGGCCCCAGCGCTACCTGGCCGACAGCCCCAGGAAAACGCGTGCGCCGAGGGTCGTGAAATGGCGCGCACTTCAGCTTGGGAGCCATGTCGATCTGGCGCAGGCCCAGGGCGGCTCGCGCACGAGCGAGCGCGACATCGTCCAGGTCGTCGGCCAGCGCGACGAAAATGGAAACGCGCGCACCTACATCACGAGCTTCGACGTGAGCGTGCCTGTGGAGACGACGAAGCTGGCCGAAATCCCGCTAGGTTTCGCCACCAGCGGAGTGGCGCTCGCCTCGATTTACCAGCCTCCTTTCCTCTCGACTTTGGCGTTCGTGCCGGGCGATCGCGGAGTTTCCAGCGCGGATGTTTCCATTTCGGCCGAGCCGCGCGAACTCGGCGTGCTTTCGGGTCTGATCGGCGCGCGCGCGATCGCCTTCGAAGAATTCGCCATGGACCGCTCGATCAGCGAGCAGGGCGAGCGTTTGAAGGATGTCAGCCACCGCGATTCGCGCTGGCTCAATCTGCCTGAGATCGCACGCGTGCTCAGTGTGGCCGCGGACAAACTCGATTTCCCGACGCGCGTGCTGCAAGCCACGATTCCCGCCGCCACGGCGCGTATGCATCTCGCGCGCCTGGATCTCGACCACTCCGGCTTCTTGGACGGCGCCGAATACGCGAGCGGAGGCGGCCGCGACGCGGATGCGGACGGCGACGGGCGGCTTTCGCTCGGCGAACTCGTGCGTCTTTCGCAGCAAGACCGTCCCGTGGACGAAACCTCGCCGGTCATGGAGAAGCCCACTCCGCCGGCGCGCGACAGCGCGGCGGGGCGGCGCGCATCGGCCCCCACACTCGAGCCCGACGGCGAGTACGCCTGTCTCCTCGACACGATCCGGCCGCGCGATTTCGACGCGAGTGCCGACGAGCGCCTGGACGAAGCCGAGTTCTCTCGCGCGCTTTTCGCCGCGCTCGATCTCGACGGCGACAAGTTGCTCAGTCTCGACGAAGTCTCGCGCCTGCCCGGTGAATCACGCGCGCTGCGCTTTCGCGATGCGCGCTCCGCCGAACTCTGGCGGGCACTCGACAAGAGCGGCGACGGCCGCGTGACGCCGAAGGAATGGCGCGGCGATGCACCGGTCTTCACGGCGCTCGACCTCGACAAGGATGGCGCGCTGCAACTGCCTCAGCGTGTCGAAGTGCAAAGGGGCACGCAGAGCGCGCCGCGCGTCAGCGAATGGCCGCAGCGCCAGCGCATCCTTGTCTCGCTGCCCCCGGTCGTCAGCCGTGAGACGCTCCTGGCCGCGTTCGACTCCGATCGCGACGGCGTGTTGAGCACGAAGGAACTCAAGGCGCGCCCCGATCTGCTGGCCGAAGCAGACAAGACCGGCGACGGCCGGATCGAGTTCATCGAACTGCAGACCGATCTCGATCGCGTCGGCGCTGGAGGCGTGGATGTCACGCTCGACGGTTTCCTGGAACGCTGGGACCTGAATCGCGACGGACGCGTCTCACACGAGGAATTGCCGCTCTGGGTGCGCGAGTAGCGACCGCTATCGTGCCAGGCCCCTGCCGCGAGATTCTTACCTGAGTTCGAGGAGTGCCTTCTGACCTTCGGTACACTCTCACGCAGGCCACTCGCCGTGTACTCAGCGCAATCCACCTGCTGGAGTCTGATCCGGGGCGCCGCCGACGGCCGCGACCAGGATCGTGAGGATTTTGCCCTGCGTTATGGACCGGTCGCTCGCGCGTACTTCGAGGCGCGCTGGCAGGACAGCGCACGGCGCAGCGAGACTGAAGACGCGCTGCAGGAGGTCTTCATCGAGTGCTTTCGCGCCGAAGGAGTGCTCGCGCGCGTGGGAACCACGGAGATCCAGAGCTTTCGTGCGTTTTTTTTCGGCGTCGTCCAGAACGTTGCGCGCCGCGTGGAGGCCGACGCCGGCCGGCAGCGAGCAGCAGTGGCCGGTTCAGAGATCGATCTCGACCGTGCCGATGAAGACTCGCCGAGCCTTTCCGAGGTTTTCGACCGATCCTGGGCGCACGCGCTGCTCAAGGAGGCGCTACAACTTCAGCGGGCAGCTGCCGGTTCGAAGGGCGAGCGTGCGCTCAAGCGGCTCGAGATTCTGCGCCTGCGTTTCGAGGAGGGGCTGCCGATCCGAGAGATTGCCGCAAGCTGGGGCGCGGACCCCGCGCTGATTCACCGCGAGTACCTGGCTGCGCGGCGCGACTTCAGGGATGCGCTCACTGCCGTGGTCCGGTCCCATCGCTCCGGAACCGAAGCCGACATCGAAGCCGAACTGCGTCAATTGCGCTCGCTGCTCGCGTGAAGCCCGGTTTGGGGGAATCCGAAATTCCCCAGATGAACATGCTTGCAGACACGACTTGTCCATAGAGAAGCCTGCGTCAAAACTCGGATGACCGACATTCCGCAAGAAGACCTCGACCGCCAGACCGCGACTTCCGAGGCGGAACTCGACCGGTTTCTCGAGGCGGCGTTCAAGTCCAAAGTGCTTCCCGAGCAGCGTGCCGGGGGGCCGCCGCCCGACACGATCGGGGACTACCGCGTGCTCGCGCAGGTCGGCCACGGTGGCATGGGAATCGTCCTGCGCGGGCACGATTCACGGCTCGGCCGCGACGTCGCGCTCAAGATCCTGAAGCCGCGCTACGCCTCCGATCCCGCGATCGTGAGCCGCTTCATCGAGGAGGCGCGCATCGGCGCCAGGTTGCAGCATCCTGGAATCGTGCCCGTCTATCAGATCGGCACGGATGAGCACGGTGAGCCCTTTTTCACGATGAAGCTCGTGGACGGCCGTTCGCTGGCCGCGTTGCTCGCCGACCGCGCCAGTCTCGAGGACGAACGCCAGAAGATCCTCGATGTGTTCCTCAAGACCTGCCAGGCCGTCGCCTTCGCGCATTCGCGCGGTATCGTCCATCGCGACCTCAAGCCTCCCAACGTCATGGTGGGGAGCTTCGGCGAAGTTCATTTGGTCGATTGGGGGCTGGCCAAGGTGCTATCGGCCGAAGAATCTCCGTCGCCAGGCGGAGCCCACGACGCTAGTGCTTCCGATTTTGCGTTCAAGGTCTTGCGCCTGGGGACGCCACCGGTCTCGAGCCTCGCCGGCGAAGTCCTCGGAACGCTCGCGTACATGGCTCCCGAGCAAGCGCGCGGCGAAAGCAGCGGGGTCGATGCGCGCGCGGACGTGTTCTCGCTCGGTGGGATCCTGTGCGAGATCCTGACGGGCCTGCCCTTGTACACGGGAGCGACGCGCTCGCAGGTGCGCGAGCGCGCCGCGAAAGCCGAGCTCGCTCCCGCGCTGCAACGCCTGCAGGCCGACACGATCGACAACGGACTGGCCTCGATCGCCAGAAGCTGCCTCGCCGCGGATCCCGACGCGCGTCCCAAGGACGCGGGCGAACTTGCACGTGCCTTGGAACAGTGGTTCGCGGCCGTCGATGCGCGCGCTCGCGCAGCCGAACTCGCCGCCGTCGAAGCGCGGACTCGCGCTGACCAGGCCGCACTTCGGGCGGAGACGGAGCGGCGTGCGCGGCGAACAACGACAGCGCTGGCGACCGTAATTCTGCTCGCGACACTGGGCGGAATCGCGACCTATGGGACGATCTCGAATGAGCGCCGCAAGCGGGCCGCCGGCACGGAGACGGTCATCGTCGACGCATTGCAGGATGCGGCCGTGCTGCGCGCGCAGGCCCTGGCTGGTGCGCCGCAGGCGCTCGAATTGTGGACGCGGGCTGACGCTTCGCTGGCTCGCGCCGTTGCCGCCG
>JANMRV010000296.1:0-5334 GCA_031388685.1 Planctomycetota bacterium | reverse complement strand
AGCGCAATCGCTCGCGACTTTCCTCCTATCCTGCGCACCAGGCCGATCCCCACGTGCGTCCGGCGACGGGGGTGAAGCCGTGAAGTACTTCATCCAAGTCAACGGCCGACAGCACGAGGTCGACGTGGTCGAGCGTCTGGGCGAACTCAAGGTCGCCGTCGACGGCAAGCCGCTGGACCTTTCCTACGAAGAAGTGGACACGCTCGGCCAGGTCGCGCTCTTGTCGGAAGGCAAGAGCTACGGCGTCTCGATCGAAGGCGACATGTCCAAGGCCTCGGTCGTGATCGCGGGCCACCTCTATGCGGTCGAGATCGAGGACGAGCGCGAACGCGCTGCCCACGCGGCCGAGCGCGCGGCGAGCAAGGGCGGGGGGCTAGTCAAGGCGATCATGCCGGGGATCGTCGTCAAATTGATGGTCGCCGAGGGCGATATCGTTGAAGCCGGCCAGTCGCTCTTGATCCTCGAGGCGATGAAGATGCAGAACGAGATCGCCGCGCCCGCAGCGGGCAAGATCAAGACCATCCACGTGCGCGAACGCGAAGCCGTCGCGGGCGGAGCGAAACTCGTGATGATCGTGCCGGCGGAATAGTCCGCTATGCCTTCGCGCTGGACGACGCTTCAGGACTGGATCGCGGTGCCGTCGATCACCGGCGGCGAAGCGGACTATGCGCAGCTGCTCGCACAATTCCTCATTGCTCGCGGCTTCGACGTCGAGCGTCAGGAAGTCGCGCCCGGTCGTTTCAATCTGCTCGCGCGCGCCGGGTTGCCCGAAGTGGTTTTTTGCACGCACCTCGACACGGTTCCGCCGTTCATCGCGCCGCGCGAGGATCGCGAGTTCGTTCACGGCCGCGGTTCGTGCGACGCGAAAGGACCGGCGCTGGCGATGATCGAAGCCGGCGCGCGACTGTTGGCGCAAGGTGAGGATCGGATCGGATTCCTGTTCACGGTCGGCGAAGAAACCGATTCGCTCGGCGCGCAGATCGCCAACGCCAGGCTCGCACAACCCTGGAAGCCGCGCCACACGATCGTCGGCGAACCGACCGGGAATCGTTTCGTCAGCGGCCACAAGGGCATCTTCAAAGCGAAGCTGCTGGCCAGCGGCGTCGCGGGCCACAGCTCGCAAAGCGCGGGGCCCAGCGCCGTGCACGAACTCGTGCAGTGCCTTGCGGGACTGCTGCGCGAGGACTGGGGAAGTCATCCGACGCTCGGCCAAGGCTCGCTCAACGTCGGCGAGATCGAGGGCGGCATCGCCGCGAACGTCGTCGCCGATCGCGCCGCCGCGACACTCCTGTTGCGCGCCGTGGAAACGCCGGCGGCGACCGAGGCCAAAGTGCGCAAGCACCTTTCGGCGCACGTGCATCTCGACTGCCTGTACAAGAACTACGGGCCCACCGAGTTTTTCGTGCCCCAAGGCGAGAACGGCGTGCCGGTGGCCTTCGGCACGGACGCGCCGCACCTTCGGAACTGGGGCACTCCGTTGCTGGTCGGCCCCGGAAACATCTTGGACGCGCACACCGACCACGAGTGCGTCGCGAAGCAGGCGATCGAGCAGGCGATCTCGATCTACGCGAAAACGGCGAGTCAACTCTTGCAGCGGGAGACGCTGCGATGAGCGCGAAGCTTTCCGGCAACCAACTGCTCGACGCGCTCGAGGCGGGAGAGCTGCGCGTTGCACAGCCGTCCGCCGATGGCGGTTGGACCGTGAATTCCTGGGTCAAGGACGAGTTGCTCAAGATCTTCCGCGCGAGCGAGAACGTCGTGCACTCGGACGCGCTGGAAAATCCGCTGGGGACTTTCATCGACAAGTCCGCGTTGCCCGTGCGGCGCTTCGATCTGTCCAAGCGCGTGCGCATCGTGCCGGGCGGCTCGGCCGTGCGCCGCGGCGCCTACCTCGCTCCCGGCGTGATCTGCATGCCGCCGATGTACGTCAACGTCGGCGCGTACGTCGGCGCGAACACGATGATCGACAGTCACGCGCTGGTGGGTTCTTGCGCGCAAGTCGGCGCACGCGTGCACCTTTCCGCGGCCGCGCAGCTCGGCGGGGTCCTCGAGCCGGCGCAGGCGCGGCCCGTGATCGTCGAAGACGACGTGTTCATCGGCGGCGGCTGCGGGGTCTACGAGGGTGTGCTCGTGCACGCGCGGGCCGTGCTGTCCGCGGGCGTGATCCTGACGGCTTCGACGCGCGTCTTCGACCTCGTAACCGAGAAGGAAATCACGGGGACGCGCGAGCAGCCCCTGGAGATCCCCCCCGGGGCGGTGGTCGTCCCCGGATCCCGTCCGGCGCGCACGGCTTTCGCGACCCTGCACGGCCTGCAGATTCAGTGCGCCCTGATCGTCAAGTATCGCGATGCCAAAACCGACAGCGCGACGGCCCTCGAGCAAGCGCTGCGAGGCTGAGAATCGGCTCCACGGCCAACTCCTTACCCCGTGCCCGATCCAGGGCGTAGCATTGGAGGCCATGAAGATCTCCCTGGTTCGCAAAAAGGTGCTTGGTTTCCGCGCGGCCCTGACGGCTTTACTCACGCTCACACTGGTGACCAACGCCGGCGCCACCTGGTCGATCGTTGCGATCAACATGCGCACGAAAGAGATCTGCGTCGCGTCGGCCACTTGTCTCACGAACTTCGACCTGCGCAAATTCTTGCCGGCGATCGTCGTCGGAAAGGGCGCAGGCTGCGCCCAGTCGTTCGTTGATCAGAGCGGGCAAAATCGGCTGGCGATTTTCAACGGCCTGATGGTGGGCCAGACGCCTGCGCAGATCCTGACGACGCTGCAGCAGATCGATCCGAGCTTCCAGACGCGTCAGTACGGCATCGTCGACATGTTCAATCCTTCGGTGACGTTCACGGGAACCGGCGCGGGCATCGCGAAATTCGGTGTTGCCGGCCTCGACGGTGAGATCCGCTACGCGATCCAAGGCAACGTGCTGACCGGCAACCAGGTGATCACCGACGCTGAGCTCGCGTTCCTGGCGTTGCCTGGGGACCTGAGTTCCAAGGTCATGGCGGCCATGGAAGCCGCGCGCGCGCTCGGCGGCGATGGGCGTTGTTCATGCAACCCCAACGCGCCGACGTCATGCGGCGTGCCGCCGCCGAGTTTTGCCAAGTCGGCCCACGTCGGCTTCCTGATCGACGCCCGCCTGGGCGACACCGACGGCGGGTGCAACGTGACGAACGGCTGCGCGACGGGCAGCTACTACCTCAATCTGAACATCATCGGGCTTGCAAACGATCTGGATCCCGTGATCCAGCTCGCCGCTCAGTATCAGACTTGGCGCAATGCGCAGCTGGGCCATCCCGACGGCAACAACTCCTTGGTTTTCGCCGGAGCGCAGACCTTGCCCGCCGACGGACACACGGCGGCCAGCGTCGATTTCTCGCTTGTCGACATCGAAGGAATTCCGCTCAGCAGTGGCGGAGCGGCGATCACGCTCACCAACAAGTCCGGCCTTCCCGCGGTGACGACGCCAAGCGCGGTCATCGACCACGGCAACGGCACGTATTCGTTCACGCTGACCGCCGGCCTGCTTCCGGGCGAAGACCAGTGGCAGATCACGGCCAACGACGGCTTCCGCCCGGCGACGCTCGCGCCCTATCTGAAGATGCGCGTGGATCCGGCCTTCGACCTGCACTGCGGTTTCGACGAGATTTCGATCACGCGCGACACGCTCGTGCCGTTGACGTTCAACCTCGGGCCCGCTGCCGCAGGTAGGCGCTATTGGTTGCTCGCCAGCGCGCAGGGAACGCAGCCGGGCACGGTCTTCCAGGGCGTGCACATGCCGCTGAACGCCGACCCGTTTTTCCGCATGTCGATCCGCGAAGCGAACAGCGCGATCTTCCCTAATTCGCGCGGCAACCTCGATGCGAACGGCTACGCGCAGGCGGGTTTTCAGACCTGGCTCACGAACATCGCGCCGCTGATTGGCAGCCGCGTCGATTTTTCCGCGGTCGTGTTCTTCGGCGCGAATCCGGTGTCGACGAGCGGCGCGGGTTTTGACGTGATGCCGTGAAATGAGTTCACACCGCGCTCAGGACGGCGTTCAGATCGGCTCGCGTGCGCAGCGCGGTTCCGTGCGAACACTTCCAGCCGCCTGGGATTCCGACGGCGGCACGTCGATTTACCCTGGACGCATCGTTGCGAACTCGCCCGAGGACCCGCTGCATCCGCAGCACCAACAGGCCAAGGTCAACCTGCCGGGCTGGCTGCTGCTCGTGCTCGTCGTCGCGTTGCTTCTCGACTGGCTGTTCGCCTGAAAAGCTCACGATTCAAGGCGAACCCTTGTCCGTATCCGGCGCAAATCTACAGTGCAGCAGCGCGCGTGGCAGACTCGCTGACTGGACACGGGAGTGCCTCGACGCCCGACCGGGCGCTCAAACGGTTCGGCTGAAGCGCTGACCTTCGTGGGCCGTTTTCGGAAGGTACTCGTCGAAGACCATGGCCATCTGGCGCAGGAAGAGGCGGCCGACCGGCTCGACGTTCACGCGCGAACCGTCGACGGCGCAGAAGCCGCGCGCCGCGAACGGGCGCAGCCGATCGAGTTCCTTGGACATGCGGCCGGCCAAGTTCGATTCGCCGAACTGCTGACCGATCAGGTCTAGGTCGAGGGTCATCTTGCACATCAAGGAGAGAATGATCTGTGCGCGCAAGTTGTCCTCGTGGCTGCGTTCGATGCCGCGCGCGATGGCCAAGCGGCCGGAGAAGACGCGCGTCTGATAGTCCTTGGTCGTTCGCTCGTTCTGCAGGAACGCACCGCCGACATCGCCGATCGCGCTCATGCCGAAAGCGAGCATGTCGGGCGCGTTGCGCGTCGTGTAGCCCATGAAATTGCGGTGCAGCGTGCCGTCGAAGAGCCCGCGCGCGAGCGCATCCGTGGGCAGCGCGAAGTGATCCAGGCCGACCAGCGTGTACTTTGCGGCAGACAATCGTTCGAGCGCCAGGCCGAAAAGGCGCGCGCGCTGCGGCGGATCGGGAAGCGTGAAATCCTCGAGCACCTTCTGCGCCGGTTTCAGCCACGGCACGTGCGCGTAAGCGTATACGGCCAGCCGATCGGGCTTCAGCCCCTCGATCGTGTCGAGCGTGCGATCGAAAGTCGTCACGGTCTGCTCGGGCAGGCCGTACATCAGGTCGAGGTTGACGCTTTGCGCGCCGACCTTGCGGCAGTGTTCGACCAGCGCGACGGTTTCCTCCGTGGTCTGGAAGCGCTGCACCGCGTTCTGCACGGCGGGATCGAGATCTTGGACGCCGAGCGAAAAGCGCTGGAAACCGAGCGCGGCGAGTGTGTCGATCTGCTCGAACGAAGTCACGTGCGGATGGACCTCGATGCCGAGTTCCGCG
>JANMRV010000272.1:0-1852 GCA_031388685.1 Planctomycetota bacterium | reverse complement strand
TCGTCGAAGCCGCTGTCGCCCAGCGGCGTGGTCAGCGTCACCATCTTCAACGCGCCGACGCCGCCGTACGCCTCGCTCGTGCCGTAGTAGGTGTAGGCGGCGGTCGCGATCGTCACCAAGCCGGACGGAGCAGAGCCGCCTGTGCCGCCCCACGTGCCGCCCGTTTTCGTCTGAGCCGTGACTGAGTCGAGCCGCGTCACGCTGTCGTGGGAGGAATAGACGGAGGTATAGCCTCGACCGGCAGTATCCACTGCCAAGATGATCCGCCCGCCCGAATCAAACCCGGTCGTGACCGCGGTGCTCGCGGTCGTGCTGTCGCCAACGTACGAGGTATTCAAGTCGGCGTCCGCGATCTTCCACAGCTGCCAGTCCGCCTTGTTCGACGCGGTGTTGGCGCCAAAAAACTTGATCGTGATGCCGTCGGGCCCGGTGTAGGTCCAGATGTCGGGCGAGCCAGAGGTGTACTCGAAAAAGCCGGCGGCCCCGTTCACGCCCTTGAAATAGGTGCTCGACGAAGACTTGCGCAAAAACTCGACGTAGCGATCGGCGCCGTAGACCAGGTAGATCACGTCCTTGGCGTTGTCGGCGTCGTCGTAAAACTGGAGCTCGGGCTGAGAGTTGATAAACCAGTTCCGGCCGCCTGGACCGTCGGAATCGAACTGGCCAGAGTCGTCTTGCCGAGAACTGAAAGACCGGGACAGGAACCACTTGTGGCCAGGTGCGGGCAGCGCCAAGTCGACTTCGAAGGGGTGAAAAGAGCCCGTGTCGACGCGAGCATTGTCGATGGCCTGCGTCCCGGCCCACACGTTCTCGAACGGATTGCCCGCGACCGCAGCAGGAATTCCTGGCGCCGCGCGCATCGAGCCGTCGAGGTTCACGCCGCGCTGTTCTGGCCTCGGGCGCGCGCCTTGCACCTTCGTCTTCCCCGTCGGCAGGTACGTCGTGAGGCTGGCGGCGTGGGTCTGGAGAATCTCGTCAGCTATCGAAATGCCCGAGAAAACAAGCGCGAAAAGCGCTAGGGCGACGACCTTCGAGGTGCGCGTGCGAAGCATTTGCGAGGCTCCGATCACCAGCGTCGCGATCGCTTCGGGGTGAAGCGACGGGGCCTCGCGTGTGGTGATCGGCGCGCGAGACCGGTTCGTCATAACCGACCCGCGCGATTCCCCGATAGAGGGGACTTGGGTTTTCTCGGAACTGAAATGCGATTTCATAGGGGCGATGTTGCGCAGCAAGGACTTACAGCCGAAAGTATGCTCGATTGGGAAAAATCTGGAAAAGGTGGCGGTCGCTGGGCTCGCCGAGCGTTTCCTAGCTTCGTGGCTTGACGCTGCGGTCGATTCTGAGTCCCGGTGCTGGGATACCTTTTTCCCACCTGTCCCCTTCGCCGCGCACGTGGTATCACTTGGATCATCGCCGCACCTCCTGCGGCGCGCCGCCTACCCTTGCCCGGAGGAACCTCATGTCGCGCGTAGTCCGCTCGCCCTGGCTCGTGGTCCTTGTCGTCGGCTTCCTTCTTGGCGCGCCGCTGTGGTACGCGTCCTGCATGAGGACGAACGCGTCGCTCGCAGCGAGTCCGCCGACGTTGCCCGCGGTTCCGATGCAGCAACCGCCGCCGCCGCAAAATCCCGCGACAGACCTGACTGACGCATTGCTGCGCGTGGGCTTTGACGCGAAAGCACTGGCGGCCGTGGGTCTTTCAGCGAACGGCGCGGCCGCGTTTGTCGCTGCATTTCGCGGTGCGTACGCAAATCAGAGCGCCGCCTTCGATGCAGCGGACGCTGCGTATTCGGCAGCCCGCGTGTCGTCCGATGCACTGCGCCGCAGGATTGAAAGCGGCAAGGGATCGCAAGAA
>JANMRV010000267.1:0-7276 GCA_031388685.1 Planctomycetota bacterium | reverse complement strand
CCGACACCGACTTGGCGAGCGCCGGCAGTTCTTTCGGCGCGGCCTTGGCCGCCTTGATCTCCGCGTGGATCAGGTCCTTGAGCTTGCTCTCGGTCGGATACCCGGTGATCAGCACGCGTCCGTCGTTCCCGAGCAGCACATAGGAAGGCAGGCTGTTGCTGCCCGACTGGCAAGGTGCTTCGTTCGTCCACAGACCTTGGCTTGCACCCCAGCGCTGCTTGAAGATGAACGCTTCCGTGTCGTCGGGGCTGGTCCCCTGCGACTCGACGAACAGGACGTTGAAATCGTCGCCAAGCTCGGCCGTGAGCTTGATGGAGGACGGCACGGTCCCCCCAACGCAAGCCCCTCAGCGTGTGCCCCAGAACTCGATCAACAGTGGGCGTCCGCGGAAATCGGCGAGGCTCGAGAGCCCGCCCGAGTTCATCGGCGGCGTGCCGAACTTGTGATCGACGATGTCGCCCACCTCAGGCGCACCGCCACCGACAGTGGTCAACGCCGCGGGACTGGAAGTCGAATGGATAGCGAGGCTGGGCAAAGCCAGAATCGCGGTAAGCCCGGCGGCTGCAATACCAACATGGATCAATGTTCGCATACGAGTCCTTTCCGGGACGTGCTGCCCGGATCAACAAGGAATGAGGCTCTCACGCTAGCCCCCCGGGCCCGTCGGCGCAACGAGGCGTCGGTTCGGATGAGGTCCGCGACGCGCAGCTGAGCCTGCGCCGCAGGCGCACCGCGGACTTTGCACAAACCCTACCTGCCGGCAAGCCTCAGGATCAGCTCGCGCGGCGCACCGATGTCGATCAGCTCGACACGACCGCAGCAGGTCGCACGCAGGCCGGGCTTGAGAGCCGCGAAGCTCAAGGTCAGATCGGCCCGAAAGCAGGGCTCGTGCGCCAGTCCGCTGTCCGCGTCGAGTCCGCTCGGCAAGTCGAGGGCGACGCGCAGTCGCGGCGTAGACAACGCGCAGGTGCGCAAGGCCGCGGCCAGCGCTCCGCGCGGCGCACCTTCCGCGCCCGTGCCGAGCAGCGCATCGACGAGCACGACGTCACCGTTCCAATGCCTACACGCGCGGGCAAGTTCGTCCGTCGCGGCGATCGACGTTGGAATCATTCCCATGCGCTCGATCACGGAACGCGCCCAAGCGGCGTCGCCGCGCGTCTGTGCAGCGCTGCAGGTCGCGAACAGTGAAACTTCGACACCCGCGTTGCGCAGATGTCGCGCGGCGACAAATGCGTCACCGCCATTGTTGCCCGGTCCGCACAGGAACACGACCCGCTCACGAGCAGAACGCAGCTCGCGCTTCAGACATTCCGCGGCCCCGCGGCCGGCGTTCTCCATCAGCACGATCCCGGGAATGCCGAACTCGTCGTTGCACAAGCGATCGAGTTCGCGAACGGCGTAGCGCGAAAGCACGGGCGACTCTGCGGGCTGCATGAACTCCAGCGTAGCGCCCAGGCGCGCGATCGAGGCCACTACTCCTGACGGTCGCGGACGCGCTCGTAGATGATGTAGTCCTGCTCCCACCAGTCGGGCAGATCGGCGATGTCCGGATTGAGCTTGTCCAGGCCGGTCTTGTTGAATTCGTTGAAACGGCGAATCGGCACGTACTTCGCCGCGAGCTCGGGATCGTCGACGCGGAACGGTTTCAGCCGCGAGCGGCGCACCACCAGGATCACATAGTCCGGCTGGAACTTGCGGATCTGATCCACGGGCCGGGTCACTTTCAGCGCCTCCGGCCAGACCAAACCAGCGCTGTCGTAGACCAGCGCGTCCGTGTACCAGCCGATCGCGCCGATGTCCGAGGCCAGAACCGTGGCCTTGCGCTCGGCGATGTGCGCTTCTTTGGCCCAGGTTCCGAAGCGCTCGTAGACCAGCGAAGTCACCTTGTCGGGGTGCAGCAAACGCTCGGATAGCAGCGAAGTCGCAGCGTTCGGGCGCAGCAGCGGAAAGATCGCCACCACGGCGAGGCACAGGCAAGAACCCGCAAGGGTCGAAGCACGCACGACGAAGGGCCAGCGCAGGCGCAGCTTGTCGAAACCGATCCAGCGCACGATCTGCTCACAGCCCAGCCCCAGCCAGGCGATCCAAGCGAACATTGGCGCGTAGAAGTACCAGCCCCAGGTCTTCGGCCGCGCAATGAGGTAGGCGGTCACGATCAGGCAGGCGAAAATCCCAAAGGGCAATAACCTGGAGCGGCGCAACAGCATCGTGAGCGCACCGATCGCCACCAGGACGGTCAGCATGCGCATTGGCTGCGAAGGGCCGAAGGCCTGGGCCAGGATGTCAGGCAGGCGCGAGAAACCCGGGCGCTGCTCACCCGCGTGCGTCACGGCTTTGGCGGAGATCGAGTGCGCAATCGGGCTGCCGTAGATCCAGGTCAAGGTCCCGGCCACCGCGAGGCCGATCAGCAACACGGGAATCAGGTAGCGCAGCAGCGAGCGCTTCTGCAGCAGTGCGAACACGCTCAGAGTGAACACGAGCAGCGCGCATTCGGGTCTAAGCGTGCAGGCAACTGCAGTCCACACGCCGGCGGCGACCATCCGATCCTGCAGGAAGAAGCGCAGTGCCGCGAGCGAACAGAACACGACAGCCGGCGCTTCCATTCCCCCCGCGGAAATTCGTGCGATTTCCGGAATCGATGCGAAGGCGAAGACGGCGATCAACGACGAGATTGCGCGGCGGTCGAACAACTGGATCAACATCCAGGCCGAGAGCGCGTCGCACAGGAAGTTGAGCGCCAACGAACTCGCGAGGATCGGCAGACCCAATACGTTCATTCCCGCCAGGAACACGGCATAACCAGGCGTCGTCGTGCCCAGGATCGGTTCCCAGGCCGCACCTGGGTTGTAGACCAGGCCCAGTCCCGCGGCCAGGTTGCGCGCGTAGCGGTAGGTGATGAAGGCGTCGTCGTAGATCGGGAAGGCCCGCGACGCGAGCAGGCGCGCGACGAACACGGCCAGCACGAGCAGCAGGACCTCGCCTGTGCCCAGGCGCGGTTCGCCGTCCTGGAGCGACTCTTCCCCCTCCGGTCGCGAGAGCCGTGCGAGCAACGAGCTCATCGCATGGGCTGGTACAGCCAGGCGCTCATCCGGAGAATTCCTGCGTCATCGGGGACAGCCTTGGGGCGTGGGCATTCGCCAGCCCGCAGGCAATCAGCATACGCCCGGGCTGGCCCGAGAGTACGCCGCGTCCAGCGCGCAAGAGATGCAGATCGCACTTCGGATCCACGCTGCGCAGAGCTTGAGCGCGTCATCGGCACGACTCGGGGGAGCCCGCGCCGCGCTGCCAGACGCGTTCAGATCTGAGAAGCCCGCCTGGATCGGCGCGCAAACGCCACTCGGCGCTCAGTCCTGAAGCTCGCGCAACTTGACCGCGATCTCGACCAGCTCCGAGTCGCGTCGCACACCCAGATTGACGACGTCGCCGATCTGACGCTGGTCCAGCAGATCGTAAAGGTCCTCGACCTTCTCGATGGGCTTGCCGTCGAGCGAGACGATCAAGTCCAGTTCCATCGAGCCATCCTGGTAGCGCAGCGCGGGCCGCAGTCCGGCCTTCTTGGCGGCGCCCCCGTCCGCCAGCTCAGCGATGATCACGCCCTTGAGCCCCAGGCGTTGCGCCACGGAATTGCTCACGGGAACGATGCCCAAACCAGGTCGCGTGACTCTGCCGCGGCTGATCAACTGCGGAATGATGCGCGACACGTTGTCGACGGGCACCGCGAAACCTATCCCGGCGTAGGCGCCCGAAGGGCTGATGATCGCCGTATTGATGCCGATCAGACGGCCGGAACTGTCGAGCAACGGGCCTCCGGAATTGCCCGGATTGATCGCCGCGTCGGTCTGGATCACGTCGCTGATCTTGCGATCGGACACCGAGCGAATCTCGCGGCCGAGCCCGCTGATGATCCCGGTCGTCAACGTCTGATCGAGCCCGAAGGGATTGCCGATCGCAAACACTTTCTGGCCGACGGCGAGCCCCGATGAGGTGCCTACGGCAAGCGCGGAGAGACGCGCGCGCGGCGCGTCGATGTGCAACACGGCCAGGTCGTGATTGGGCGCCGCTCCCACGACGGTGGCATCCCATTCCGAGCGATCCGACAACGTCACCTTGAACTTGCTGCCGTTGTTGATGACGTGGAAATTCGTGACCACGTTGCCCAGCTCGTCCCACAGGAAACCGGAACCAGTGCCCTGCGGAATTTCGCTGGCGGAAAGGCTGAAACGCTGGCGGTAGAACGCCAAGTTGGTGATGTTGACCACCGCGGGGGAGGCGCGCTTGAACAGCGCGATGGTCGAGCGCTCGTCGAGGTCGAGATCGTCGCGCTCCGCCGCGCTCGCGCGCGACTGCTTCGAATTTTGACTCGGCTCGGCCTGCGCGAGGCGCCAGGCGAAGGGCAGGCAAAGCAGGGCGGTGAAGAAACTCAGGGCGCCAAGCCAGCGGCCACCCCCAGAGATTTTGGAATTGCGAATCGACATGGACATGTTGTGGTTGCCTGAGGGCGCCCATTCAAGTCCGTGCTTCGAGCGGATTCTGGGCTCCCTCCGTTGCGGGCCCCTGAAGCCGACTCGTCCGGAGCGAGCGCTCCCGACCCTACGGGCCGGCGCCGCAAGTGTGAGTTCCCAATTGGCGGGGTCGCCTGCCCAGGCTCAGTGCGAAATTGCGTCCGTGTAAGCTTGCTTCGCGGCTGCGAGGGCCGCCTGGGCTTCTTTCTTCAGCTGCTCGAGCTGCTCCGGAGCAGCCGCCTTGGCCTCGCTGAACTTCTGCTTGGCAATGGCCAGCTGCTCGTCGAAAGTTGCCTTCAATTCGTTCAGCTTGGATTTCATCTCCGGCTTGGCCGCGTCGATCTCGCGGCTGATCTCGTCCGCCTTGCCACTCAGATCGATGACCGCCTTGTCCCAGGCTTCAGTGAATGCCGCGCCGGCTTTGGCGACACCCTGCTTCGCATCTTCGAGCGCTTGCGCGGGGCCGCTCTTGGGCTCATCGCCGCAGGCGCAGGTTGCAAAAGCAAGTAGTACGGACACGATCGTTTGAATGTTCTTCATTGCGTTGATCCAAGGCGGCTTGGCGGAGGGCGGCTGAAAGAATCTCCGGCACACTCGACTGCTTATAGGCTGACATCTTGAGCGAGCCTGCGGTCGAAGACAAGCGCAACTGGAGCATCAGGGCGGCGAGATAGCGATCGAGCCCGTGGAGGGTCTCGGCCGATCGAAGTGGGTACGCCCCAGGAAAGTCTGCGGTATCGCGGGCGGCCGATCCTCTCTGCGCGGGCCGTTGGTCCGCTCTGCGCGTGCGCCAGGAAGAGCTGCCTGGAGATCTGGATTTGCGCCTGGGCCGACAACGGGTCCGTGATGGGCGTGCGCCATAGCCGACTTCTTCGCCACGGCGCGCAATTCCACCCCGAGTCGATCTACCCGCCGAACAGCGTGCAACGACTCACGGCCTTTCTCGGCCTGGCGCGCGGGAGTACGACCGCGCTCGCTCAGTAGCTCTCGTCCTGCGACGGAAACTCGCCGGCGCGCACGTCCTTCGCATAGCGCTCGAACGCGCTCTGCATCTCGCGGCCCAGTTCGGCGTAGCGGCGCACGAAACGCGGGTGGAAGCGCGTGTAAATCCCGAGCATGTCCTGGGAGACGAGGATCTGTCCATCGCAGCCCGGCCCCGCGCCAATGCCGATCACGGGCACCTTGATCGAACTGGAAATCTCGCGCGCCACTTCGGCGGGAACCTTCTCGATCACGATCGCGAACACCCCCGCGGATTCGAGCGCGCGCGCGTCCCTGCGCAACTCTTCGGCCTCTTCGGGCTCGGTCGCGCGCACTTGATACGTCCCGAACTTGTGGATCGACTGCGGCGTCAGCCCCAGGTGCCCCATCACGGGAATGCCGACGTCCACGATGCGCCGAATCGTCGGGCAGATGATCTCGCCGCCTTCGAGTTTGACCGCTTCGACCGACGATTCCTTGATCATGCGACCGGCGTTGCGCAGCGCTTCGTCCGGATTCACCTGATAGGACATGAACGGCATGTCGGCCACGACCAGCGCGCGCTCGACTCCGCGCGCGACAACCGCGGAGTGGTAGAGCATCTGCTCCATCGTGACTGGGATGGTGGTCTCGAAGCCCTGCACGACCATGCCGGCCGAATCGCCGACCAGGATCAAGTCGACCCCGGCGCGGTCGATGAGTTCAGCCATCAGGAAGTCGTAGGCCGTCAGCGCCGTGATCACTTCGCCGGCCTCCTTCATCTGCAGCAGGCTGCGCGTGGTCACCTTGCGCAAACGCGCAGTCTTTGCCGGATCGGGCTGCTTTGCCATGGGGCCACTCTAACCGAGCGGCGGGTTCCAGTTGCCTTGCTGCGCCCGACGTATCCTACGGCGAGTACCAACATGATCACGGTGCTCGAAGAATCCCAGCCGGCCCAGGGTCCGACCCAGCCACCGTCCCATGTCACCTGAAGCCCCTCGGTCTGAGCCACTCCCTCCGCCAATTCGCTGCAGGCTCCACAGGCAGTCGCGTCCCCGTCGCGCCAGGAGTGCCTCCCGGATATCCTTGGGTCCGCCGGCATGTCGCCCATCGATGACATTGTTCACACTCGGGGGCAGATGCTGACTGCAGCTCCCGATCCCCGAGAACTCGCGCCGCATTTCCCGCAGCTCGAGATCGTCGAACTCGTTGGACGCGGAGGAGCGGGCGCGGTCTACAAGGCACGGCAGAAATCGTTGGGGCGCTGGGTTGCGCTCAAAGTTCTGTCACAGGAATACGCGGGCGAGGCCGAGTTTGCTGCGCGCTTCGATCGTGAAGCCCACGCACTGGCCTCGCTTGCCCATCAGAACATCGTCACGGTTCACGATGCCGGTCGCGCCGGGCCTTACCTCTATCTACTCATGGAGTTCGTCGATGGTGTGAATCTGCGAACGCTGATGCGAGCCGGCCGCCTCGCGCCCCAGCAAGCTTTGGCGATCACGAGCGAGATCTGCGCCGGGCTCGCTTTCGCCCACGACTCTGGCGTTGTGCACCGCGACATCAAACCCGAAAACGTGCTCCTCGATTCGAAGGGGCGAGCGAAGATCGCCGACTTCGGACTGGCTAAACTGGTTTCCAAAGACGCGTTGACGCCGACGTTGACGCAGTCTCATCAGGTCATGGGCTCGCCGCAATACATGGCGCCCGAGCAGATCGAGCACCCCGCCACTGTAGATCACCGCGCGGATCTGTTCGCGCTCGGAGTCGTACTGTACGAATTGCTCACCGGCGAGCTGCCGCTGGGACACTTCGAA
>JANMRV010000265.1:0-4311 GCA_031388685.1 Planctomycetota bacterium | reverse complement strand
GAGCTGACGAATGGGCAGTGGGATCGTCTTGGCGGCTGGGGTCGAGCTGGCGAGAGAAGCGAGGAACCGTTGCTTCCGATCTCAGGCATCAGTTGGGACGACTGCGTAGCGGCACTCACTCGCAGCGTGGCGTGGTTGAGTTTGCCGAGTGAGGCGCAGTGGGAATACGGCTGCCGCGCGGGTACGACGACGCCGTGGTGGACGGGAAAGGACGATGCCAGTCTGCGCGGGGCAGCGAATATCGACTTCGACGCGCAGAACCAACAGGATCCCCCGCTTCAGAGCATCGGCCTCCTGCGCGCGAATCCGTTTGGGCTGCACGACATATACGGCAACGCTTGGGAGTGGTGCCGAGACGCCTATAGATCCGCAGGGGCGATGCGTCAACTCGGTGACGGGTTTCTTGATGCGCCGGACGCCGCCATCCGCGTGCTTCGCGGCGGCTCCCACTGGTACGTCGCCGAGGACGCACGCTCGTCCGAGCGCCTCGGCCGCACGCCGGTCAATCGCATCGACGACGACGGCCTTCGTCCCGTCAGAGGCATCACGCCTTGAAACTTCACTACTTCATCCAATCGCGCGCGACGAAAACACATTGGCGAGGCGTAGAACCGCAGCGGCGTGCGAAGCGCAGCGGAGCCGCCAGCGCAGGCGATGCGCCGGAACAGGCAGGCAGACCGAAGCGATTTTTTGGCCGGCCCCCGGCGATATCCTCCAGTGCACGCCGCGCGCGAACGAAGTTCGTGCACGAGATCCTGCCGCGATCGCTGGACGAAAGCGAGTTCCAGCCCGCGCGCAGGCTCCGGACGCGCGCTCTTTCTCCACATCTCGAATTGGGTAGCAGGTCCCCGAGAAACGGGGCCGCGTGCTTCGCGGCGGCAACCACTGGAACGACACCCTCAACGCACGCTCGTCCAAGCGCAACGGCAACACGCCGGACAATCGCAACGACGACAACGGCCTTCGTCCCGTCAATGCATCACACCGCCAGATCGCGCAGGTCCTTCCTGCGCGCCGTGCACTTGATGCCCAGATCAGCCACCCGTGCCGCGGGCTCAATACCCGCGGCCGAATCCAAGTGCGGGAGTCGGGTGCCATGAGCGCCTGACTTCCGCACGAAGTCCGTCCGTCGAAGTCGCTCATCGTGCATCCCCGGCAGCTCGGCAAGCTGGATGCGGGCCGCGCGTCCTGCGTTTGCGCCAGGCGCCGCGGGTCGCGTCGCTTCGGCTCCCGTCCACGCAGCAGCGTCGCGCGATCGCCGCGCTCCGCAGGGAGAGTGCAAACCCCGGTACGGTTGCTTCCATCCCTCGGAGCGCCTCGTGGGCTCGACCGGCCTCCACACGGTCAGCAGGGCTGCTGCGGGCGCTGATCAGACTCCGACCGCCTCGTTACCATGCACGCATGTCCGACCCGAGCTTGTCCCTCGACCCGCGCGCGGAGGAGCTGTTCCGCGAGTTCCTGGCTCGCGTTGATGCGGGCGAGCCTGGTGAATTCGAGGCGATGTGTCGCGCGAACCCCACGCTTGCACATGACCTGCGTGAACTGAAGCGCGCGATCAAAATTGCGAGGCGGCTCATTTCCTCAAGCGGCAATCGCCCTCTCTCCGAGCGCCTGAATCAGGAGTTCGGCGCAGATAGTGATCTCACGCTTTCATTCGACCATGAGCCGCGTCCTGACTCCGGCGCGTCGAGCACGCTATTCGAGAAACTGCGCGGTGGCGGCACACGCGGCGCACGCGGCACGCGCTACAAGCTGCTCGGCGAAGTCGCACGTGGCGGGATGGGCGTGATCCTCAAGATCTGGGACGACGAACTGCGACGCACGCTGGCGATGAAGGTCGTGCTCGGACCTGGCAACGAGTCCAAGGGCGACACACCGCTCGTCGATCCAAAGACTCTCGGTCGGTTCCTCGAAGAAGCACAAGTCACCGGCCAACTCGATCACCCCGGCATCGTGCCCGTGCACGAACTCGGCCTCGACGCGGACGGTCGCGTGTACTTCACGATGCGCCTGGTCAAGGGAGAAGACCTCCGAAACATCTTCGAGAAAGTACGCAGCGGCGAGGACGGCTGGCATCAGGTCCGCGCGCTGGGCGTCATGCTCAAGGTGTGCGAAGCGATGAGCTACGCGCACTCGAAGCAGGTCGTTCACCGCGACTTGAAGCCCGCCAACGTCATGGTCGGCAAGTTCGGCGAGGTCTACGTGATGGACTGGGGACTCGCCCGCGTGCTCGGCCGCGAGGACAAGCACGACCTGCGCATTCAGCCGCAGCCGACGACGCAAAGCGTGGTCAAGACCGAGCGACGGGAGCAGCGCGAAGAGACGCCGGATTCGCCACTGGTCACGATGGATGGCGACATTGTCGGCACACCGAGTTTCATGCCGCCGGAGCAGGCGAAGGGGCAGGTCGACAAGCTCGGGCCGCACTCCGATGTCTATTCGCTTGGGGCGATGCTCTATCAATTGCTCACCGGGCAAATGCCCTACGTGCCGCACGACGCGCGAATGTCGCAACGCACGCTCCTGCTGCGGCTGCTCGAAGGGCCTCCGAAAACGCTGTTCGAACTCGCGCCTCAAACGCCGGCGGAGCTGATCGCGATCGTCGAGAAGGCCATGGCGCGAGAGATTGTCGAGCGCTATTCGACGATGCAGTCGTTGGCTGAAGACTTGCGCGCCTTCATCGAAGGCCGTGTCGTCCACGCCTACGAAACCGGCGCGTGGGCGGAGGCGAGGAAGTGGGTCAAACGCAACAAGCCGTTGGCAGCCGCGCTCGCGGCGGCGATGCTTGCGATCGCGATCGGAGCTGCCGTCGTCGCAGTCAAGAACGCCGAACTGGAGTCGACGAACTCCGCGTTGGACAAGGCCAAGTCCGAGGCCGTCGCGAACGCCGAAACAGCTACGCGCAACGAGCACTCTGCGCAAGCAGCCCGATTGGAAGCGGAGCAGAAGACGAACGATGTGCTTTCGCTGTCGGCGCAGAAGGACTTGGACGACCTGGTGGCTGGTGCGGAGAAGCTATGGCCGGCGGATCCTGAGCTGATTCCGAAGTACGAGGCGTGGATGACGGAAGCGCGCGAGCTGATGGATGGACGACCGGCGGATGTCGCGAGGAATTTGAAGAAGCGTCCAAGCTTGGCAGAGCACAAGGCGAGGCTTGCACAGCTGCGCACCCATGCGAAGCCGCTGACTGCAGAGCAGGCGAAACAGGCGCAAGAGTCGCATCCGAAGTACGCAGAGCGGCTCGCGAAGCAATCCGAGTTGACGTGGCGCTCGCGGATGTTGGGGCTCGAGGCCTGGCCGAGCGAGTCTTCGGTCGAGGCCGAGCTTGCGAAGGAGACGCTGCCCAGCGACGCGAATGGTCTGAACGAACTGGCTTGGCCATTGGTTGATCCTGACCAGCCCGTATACGGCTCGGAGGTGCGGGCGTCGTTGCTGGCGCGTCGTGCAGTTGCGGCCGCGAGCGAGTCGGAGCGAGGCGGGATCCGCGACAGTCTGGGTTGGGCGCTGTTCAGGCTGGGACGATTCGACGAGGCCACGGCGTCAGAAAAGACAGCGCTGGGCGAGCCTGGCGGCGAGGCACTGAAAGAATCGGCTGCGAAGCTGGAGCAGGCGGTTGCCGCCTGGCGTGGCGACGAATTGTCGAAGCGCCGCGAGCAGCGCGACGCGTTGGCAGCGGCGGTGGCCGAGTTGGATCGCGCCGTGAGCGCGCGGCAGACGTTCGATTACGCCGATCCGCAAGCGCGCTGGTGGGACGCGCAGTTGTCGAAGCTGGTGACGGCCCTGGAAGGCCTGCGCGATCCGAAGACGGGTCTGATGTCGGACACGATTTCCGAATCGTTCGGCTGGGGCGTTGGCAAGCGTTACGAGTTCGCGAAGCAGATTGGTGAGCGCAGTGTGGACGGCGCCGAGGCGAAGAAGCGCTGGTCTGAATCGGTTGCGTCGATCAAGTCGTCGCCGAAGTACGGCGGTCTGGAGCTGACGCCGCAGATGGGATTGCTTCCGATTGGCATGGATGCGGACTCAGGCCTGTGGGAGTTCGCGCACTTGCAGACCGGCGAGCCTGCGGTGCGCGGCGCGGACGGCAAGCTGGTGTTGGCCGAAGGGACCGGCTTGGTATTCGTGCTGATTCCAAGCGGGACGTTCTGGATGGGCGCGCAGAAGACGGACGAGAGCGGCCACAACTTGGATTCTGGGGCGGAGTCGGATGAGCCTCAGGTGATGGAGTTGACGATCGCTGCTTACTTCCTATCGAAGTACGAGATGACGCAGGGTCAGTGGTTGCGCTTCGCAGGCCGCAATCCGAGCAACTAT
>JANMRV010000245.1:0-4027 GCA_031388685.1 Planctomycetota bacterium | reverse complement strand
TGGACATCAGGAGTCGAATCTCCTTGGTGATGTCCAACTTGACGGCTTCGATGTCCTTGTCGGGCATGGCTCTACTCCTTAGTTCGGTGATCAGCTTCGAAACTGGCCAGGGCACAACGGCTGCCAGCATATGCCGCCCATGCCGGACGTCAACTCACCCGATTGGAACATCAGGCAAGGTCCGAGTCGTGGACAGCGGGGTGCATTCCCAGGGCTGACGCCAGAGCGCCCGCACGAGCGCTGTCCGAGCGTTTGTACGCGGCACAAGCCGCGAGGGCGATCCGGTCGAAACAACCGAACCCCGTGTTCGACACGTGACCTAAGACGCTCGCCAACTCCCATAGCCCGCCACGCGCCAGCGCGCGCGTAGAGCAGCGCATTGCGTGACGCGCGGCTGACCCTCCAAAAGCGCAGCTGGGGGACGCCAATCCGCACGTCAGAACGCGCAAAAACTCGGACCGCCCAAGCACGATCGAGCACCGCCCCAGATCACGGCTACCCACGCAGCGTGGCGCATCGTAGGTGAAGCGCTTGGATCGCCGATGCTCCTCAGTCGAACCCTGAGACTCGGGCGCTACGGCGGTAGGCGGCCAGGCTCTGCTGCAGTTGCGCAGTGGCGCCCGGGCGCTGCGCCTGCAAGGATGGTGCGCCATGCAACCCGCGCCGCTGCGCATCCTCATCACGGGTGGAACTTTTGACAAGGCCTACCTCGAGCTCGAGGGGCGACTGGACTTTCGCGAGACGCACGTGCCCGAGATGCTGCGACTCGGGCGCAGCAATTTGCCCGTCGTCGTCGAGACGCTGATGCTCAAGGACAGCCTCGAGATGACGGACGCCGACCGCTCACGAATCCTCGACGCATGCCGCAACGCGACCGAGGGGCGCATCGTGATCACGCACGGCACCGACACGATGGAACTCACCGCCCGCAGTGTCGGCGCGGCGGGGCTCTCCAAGACGATCGTGCTGACGGGAGCGATGGTCCCGTACACCTTCGGCAGCTCGGACGGACTGTTCAACCTCGGCAGCGCGCTCGCCTTCGCGCAGTCGCTGCCGGTGGGCACCTACGTCGCGATGAACGGGCGCTGCCTGCGCTGGAACGACGTGACAAAGAACAAGAGTTCCGGCGTCTTCGAGGGGCTGAAATGAGCGCGCGAACGCGAACTTCCGTCGCCGCCGACGTGTCGTGTGGACAGGCAGCCGCGAGTTGAGAGCCCCTGCTCGCTCGCTCCGCCGGGCCGTTGGCAGCCAACCGTTCACGGCGCATCGGCGCGCTCGAGATTCTTCGTCCTGCACGGCGCGTTGCTCACGGAACTGGCCCGCGCGAATCCGGCCTGTTGGGTGACCCCGCAAGACCAATCGGCGGCGGCCTGACGAGCGGGTCGCACGCACACCGGACCTGACAGTCGCGCCGACCTATCCCCATCGGCGGTCCCGCGCTGGATTGCCGAGAGCGAGCGCCGCTGGATTTCAGGGCCGTTCCAGGAAAATCGGCTAGCCTCATTCCTTCGCCGCAGTTGGAAACCCCGTCGGGTCCGAACCAGGCCCGCACCACAACGGCAAAAACTCCTGGAGCGCCCTGATGCGTTTGTTTCGACATCTGTGTGGGTGGTGCGTGCTTTCCACTCTGGCCGCGGCGCAACTGAGCGTCGTCGCGATCTCCCCTCCGCTGAACGCCGGCCACCGCGCGCCCAATGATTCGGTGGTGATCGACTTCGACCGCGCCGTCTCGCCTGGTTCGCTGGGGAACTTGCGGGTCTACGGATCTGTCAGCGGGCCGATCGTGGGCACGCTCTCGCTCGAGAACGGCGGCACGCGGGTACGCTTCCGCCCCGAGCGTCCGTATTTCGCCAACGAGTGCATCACGACCACGCTGAACGAAAACCTGCAAGCCGTCGACACGTCCTTTCTGCGCACGCAGGGCTACGTCGCCACGTTTCGCGTCGCCACCGCAGCGGCGACGCGGCAGTTCAACTTCAATGCTTCCTGGAGCGTGAGCCCCAGCGTCTTCGTGCGCATCTACGGCGGACAAACTTGCGATCTCGACGACGATGACTTCGGCGACCTGGCCGTGATCTGCGAGAACGCCTCCGACGTGCGCGTCTATCTCTCGAACCACGACGCGACCGGAAGTTTCGGGCCAATGTTCGGCGCGCCCGCCGCCGCCGGCAACACGCCCAGTCCGAACGAAAACGCCGACATGAACGGCGATGGCTTGATCGACCTGGTGACCTGCGACACGCTCGGTGGAACGGCAACGATTCTCATGGGCAACGGCGACGGCTCGTTCCAGCCGTCGGTCAGTTACCTTTTCACTGTCGCCGGAACGCGCGGCATGGCCGTGTTCGACGCCGATGGCGACGGCGATCCCGACGTGGCGCTCAGCGGCAATGACCAGGTGAATCTGCGGCTCAACGACGGCAACGGAGTGCTGGGACCCGTGAGTTCGATTGCGACCACGGTGAGCAGCGACTACGGGCTGACTTCCGCCGACATGAACAACGACGGCATCGTCGACCTGGTCGTCGGGGGAACCGGTGGCAGCGTGATGGTGCTCCTCTCCAACGGGGACGGCACGTTCGTGGCGAAGCCCGCCGTGGCCTCGGGCGGTCACTGCTGGATGATCAGCAGCGGCGACGTCAACAACGACGGCAACATGGACATCTCGATCGCCAATGGATCGAGCAGTCGTGGCTCGATCGTGAAGGGAAACGGCGACGGCACGCTGCAGGCGCCGTTCTCCACGCCGGCCGTCGGATTTGCGACGGCCACGGACCTTGGCGATCTTGATGGCGACGGCGATCTGGATTGGGTGCTGTCTTCCTTCGGCGGCGGCGTCTGGCAGGTCTGGCGCAACAACGGCGCCGGCGCCTTCGTGCTCGATCAGACGTTGCCCGCGACGCAAAATCCCGCCTGTTGTTCGATGCTGGACATCGACGGCGATCGCGATCTCGACCTGGCGCTGTTCGACGAAATCGCCGACACCGTGACGATCCGCGAAAACGGTGTGCTGAATGCGACGACTTTCTGTGGCGGCACGATCGCGGCCTGCCCGTGCGGGAATTCCGGCTTGCCCGGGCATGGCTGCGAAAATTCGCGTGGCACGGGCGGCGGATTGCTGCTCGCCCAGGGTCGCGCCAGCGTCGCGAACGACACGCTCGCGTTGAACGTCGGAGGTCTGCCGCAAAACGCGCTGCTGCTCGTGTTGCAAGGCACGGCTCCGTCTGCGACACCACTCCACGATGGCGTCTTGTGTGTCGGCGGTGTGATCAAACGCTTTCCCGGAATCGCTGCGACCAATGGCTATGCAAGTCTGAACGCACTGAATGCCGGCGGGCCGATTTCAATGCTCGGCAACGTGCCGATCGGCGGCGGACTGTTCCACTATCAGACTTGGTACCGCGACAACGCTCCTTTCTGCACGACGTCGGGCGCGAACACGAGCAACGGGGTCAGCGTGACCTGGACGCCCTGACCGGCTGCGCACTTCTAGGCGTGAGTCGAGAAGAACTCGAAGGCGCCCGTCAGCAGGCGTGCCTTGCAGTCTTCCGCCAGAAGAGCCGCCCAGACGCCGGATCCGCCGCGCCTACTTCCGAGCGGCGTGCGCTGCTTCTGCGTGTCGAGTCGCGCGATCCTCGATCAGCGCGTCGACACGCGGCAGGAGCGCTTTGGCAACGACGGCTTGCCCATGCAAGTTGATGTGCATGTCGCTCCAGTAGAGCGCTTGCGATTCCGCGCCGAACACGGGGCGCAGGTCGAGCACGCCGACTCCTCGCTCGCGCAGGCTGCCCAGCAACCGATCGGCGAGGCGATTGACGATCTCGAAGTCGGCATCGGCGATCTTCAGCGCTTCCTTCAGGTGCGCCCGCAGAGCGGCCACGTCGGGCAAGGGCAGATCGAACGCCGAAGGCAAATACACGAAGATCCAATCGATGCCGTTTTCAGCGCACAGGCGTTGGATCTCGCTGGTCGCGTACAGCGCGGCTTTCAACGCTAGATCGACCTGATCGGGGTTGTCGCGCAAGAA
>JANMRV010000231.1:0-1112 GCA_031388685.1 Planctomycetota bacterium | reverse complement strand
CCGATCGCGACCGCTTCGTGCTCTCGGCGGGTCACGTGAGCGCGCTCCTGTACACGCTGTTGCACGTGACAGGCTATGCGCTTTCGATCGACGATCTGAAGGCCTTCCGCCAGTGGGGCAGCAAGACCCCAGGACACCCCGAGTTCCACGAGACACCGGGCGTCGAAGCGACCACCGGGCCGCTCGGTCAAGGCTCGGCGAACGCAGTCGGCATGGCGCTCGCGGAGCGCGCGCTGGCCGCCAGGTTCAATCGGCCGGGACACGCGATCGTCGATCACCACACGTACGCGCTGGTCAGCGACGGCGACCTGATGGAAGGTCTGAGCGCGGAGGCCGCGTCGCTCGCGGGCCACCTCAAGCTCGGGAAGCTGATCTACCTCTACGATTCCAACGGGATTTCACTCGACGGTCCGACATCGCTCTCCTTCGACACCGAGGACGTGGCCGCGCGCTACCGCGCCTACGGCTGGCAGGTACTCGAGGTCGCGAACGGCGACAGCGACATCGAAGCAATTCATCAGGCGATCGCCGAGGCTCGGCGCGAGACCGCCAAACCCTCGTTGATCATCGTGCACACGACGATCGGCTACGGTTCGCCGGCCAAGCAGGGCACCAGCGACGCGCACGGCTCGCCGCTCGGGCCGAAGGAAGTCGCCGCGACAAAGACGGCACTGGGTTTCGATCCGGCGAAATCCTTCGAAGTACCCGCGGACGCCGGCGCGCACCTGCTCAATGCGCGCGAACGCGGAGCGGCGGCCCATCGCGCCTGGACACAGCGCTTCGCCGTATGGGCCAAGCAGTTCCCCGAGCTCGCCGAGGAATGGCGCCGCACTCAGGCGCGCGAGTTGCCCGCGGACCTCGCGCGCGACTTGCCTGTCTGGGACGCCGGTGCGCAAGTCGCGACGCGCGACGCCGGCGGCAAGGTCCAGAATGCGCTCGCCGCGCGCCTGCCTGAATTCATCGGCGGCGACGCCGATCTTTCCTGCTCGACGAAAACCTCGATCGAAAAGGGCGGCGCGTTCGATCCTTCCGGCGCGGTCGGCCGCAACTTGCACTTCGGCGTGCGCGAACACGCCATGGGTTCGATCGCGAATGGAATGCTCTACCACGGC
>JANMRV010000203.1:0-1504 GCA_031388685.1 Planctomycetota bacterium | reverse complement strand
GGTGCTGCACTGGCCCCTGTCGTGGACCTGCGTGTTCATCGGCGCGCTGGTGATCCTCTACACGACGACCGGCGGCGCGCGCGCGGTCGGCGTGACGCACAAGCAGCAGATGGCTGTGATGTTCCTGGGGCTGTTTTTGGCCTTCGGAATGACCGTGTACTACCTCGCCGACGTGCTCGATTTCGGCGAGAGCCTGAAGCTCGCCGGGGCACTGGGCAAACTCGAGATCATCGATGCGTCCTGGAATCCCGCCGACAAGTACACGCTCTGGAGCGGGCTGATCGGAGGGTTTTTCCTGCAGCTTTCGTACTTCGGCACGGACCAGAGCCAGGTGCAGCGCTATCTGACCGGCCAGTCCGTGAAGCAGTCGCGCCAGGGACTGTGGATGAACGGCCTGCTCAAGATCCCGATGCAGATGTTCATCCTGCTGACGGGCGTCTTGGTCTTCGTTTTCTATCTCTTCCATGCGACTCCGCTGCATTGGAACGAAGCGAACTTGATCAACGCGCGCACGCTCGACAACACTGCGCTCGTGCGTGAACTCGAGGACGAACACAAGCTCATCGCCGAGCAACGCCAAGTGAATTCGCAGGCGATGCTGGCGGCTTGGCGCAAGGGCGAAACGGACGTGCAAGCCGAGGTTGCAAACCTGAAGGCGCTCGACTTGCGCGATAGCGAATTGCGTAAACGCTTCGAGACGCGGCTCGTCGAACTTTCCCCTGAAGCCGAGACCAACGACAAGGACTACATTTTCATCGGCTACGTGATGGATCATTTGCCGATCGGGATCATTGGTCTGCTCTTGGCGATGATCTTCTGCGCGGGCATGAGCAGCACCAGCGCGGAGCTCAGCGCTCTTGCGACCACCGGCATCATCGACGTCTGGCGCAAGCCCCGCGACGACGCACATCAGGTGCGCGCGACAAAGTGGGCCACGGTCTTCTTCGGCGTGCTGGCCCTGGGGTTCGCCGCGGTCTTTTCGTTGTTCGAGAATCTGATACAGGCTGTGAACATCCTGGGCTCGCTCTTCTACGGCACGATCCTAGGAATTTTTCTCGTCGCCTTCTTCGTGAAGCGCGTACACGGCAGTGCAGTGTTCTTCGCCGCGTTGATCGCCCAGGTGACGATTCTGTGGATCTATCTTGCCGACGTGAAGATCGCTTTCCTCTGGTACAACCTGATCGCGCCGGCGATCGTCGTGGTGCTTGCGATCGTGTTGCAGTTTCTTCTGCCGAAAACGCCTGACACAGGCGTCGCCGCGGCGGACGGCCCGTAGGGCCGTTTCGCGCGTTCCAGATCTGGTCCCAGATCCCGGCCGGCACTTCGGCGGCGAAAAAGCGGATTGCCAAGACCCGGCGTAGGATCGGCGGGAACCTGTGGGTGTCATGGCTACGTCGATGCGCGATCCGGACTTCGTTCTCCAGCACAGCGGATTCGTGCGCGCGCTGGCCCGCGAACTGGTCTTCGACGCGGATCTGGCCCGCGACGTCGAGCAGGAGACCTG
>JANMRV010000186.1:0-3434 GCA_031388685.1 Planctomycetota bacterium | reverse complement strand
CCTTGGTGGCGAAGATCGTCGCGGCCCACGGCGGTCGCGCGACCTGCGCAGCGCGCGAAGGCGGAGGCAGTCGCTTCTCATTGATCCTGCCGATCGCTATTGAGCAGGCGCCATGACGCACAAGCAGACGATCCTGGTGGTCGAAGACGAGGCTTCGATGCTGGCCGGCCTCGAGTACGCGCTGGCCAAGGAAGGCTATGAAGTGCACAGCGCTGTCGACGGCGACGGCGCGATCGCCGCGGTGCGCAAAGCTCCGCCGGATCTGATCCTGCTCGACGTCATGTTGCCCAAGCGCTCGGGCTTCGACGTGCTGCGAGTGTTGCGCGACGAAGGCCGGAGCGTGCCGGTGATTCTGCTGACGGCGAAAGGTCAGGAGATCGACAAGGTGCACGGCTTCGATCTCGGCGCCGACGACTATGTCACGAAGCCATTTAGCCTGGCGGAGCTGCTCGCGCGTATTCGCGCCAGGTTGCGCGGACGCGCGAGCGACGTGCCCGAAGTGTTCGAGCTCGGTCCCGCGCGCATCGACTTGAAACGCATGCGCGTCGAGCGCGGACGCGAAGTGCACGAGCTCAGCCTGCGCGAGATCGACATGTTGAAATTGCTCTGGCGCGAGCGCGGCCGGCCGGTTTCGCGCGAACGATTCTTGACCGAGGTCTGGGGCCACGAGCGTTTTCCGACGACGCGAACGGTCGATCAGCACATGGTCAAGTTGCGCCAGAAAGTCGAAAGCGATCCGGCGGCGCCGCGCCACTTGCTGACCGCCTTCGGCGTCGGCTATCGGCTCGAAATCTGAGCGCCGCCCGCGGGTTTGACAAGTCGCGCGCGGCAGGCGTGATGACTCGAGGAACTGGTGCTCGCGTTCATCTCCACCGGTTCGGGTTGTCCTCTCGCGTCGTTCGTCACAGCAGCAGCCGGGCATCTCGACTCCGAGGGGCAACGCTCGTGGCGCCTCGCGTTTTGCTCTCTCTTGTTGGGGCACAAGGAGGTCATTCGATTCCTGTCGGATTCACATGAGTGGCGAGAGAGGGCGCAGGTCAATTCCCTGCTCTCCGCAGGCACTGGCAGGTACTGGCACTGGATCTTGAACGGGCCGATGCCGTCGAGGTCCTGGCCAGGAACCTGAACGGGCGCTGCGGTGTATCTCCTGGTATCCTGGATTCGCGCTGGTTTGCGGCCATGGGACATCAGGACATGAACGAGAACGAACTGCTCCGTCGCATCACCACGGATCCCGCCATTTTCGGCGGCAAACCCATCGTGCGCGGACGGCGGCTGGCCGTTGAGCACGTCCTCGGCATGCTGGCCGCAGGCGATTCATTCGAGACACTGCTAGGCGGTTACCCCTGGCTCGAGGAAGCCGACATCCGCGCATGCTTGACCTATGCGCGCCGCGTGGTCGGGCACGAGCGAATCGATCCGCCGCTCGGATCCTCGGCAGCGTGAAGGTCTTTCTGGACACCTGCGTCTTCGGCGGAGCGGTGGAAGTGCTGCGCGGAGCCGGCCATGACGTGATCTGGTCCGGAACGTGGGACCGCGATCCTGGAGACGAGGAGCTGCTCAGTTACGCGCTGCAAGAAGGACGAGTCGTCATCACTCTGGACAAGGACTTTGGCGAACTCGTAGTCGTTCAAGGAGCGCGGCACTGCGGCATCATTCGTCTCGTGGATTTCGGAGCCCGAGAGCAGGGCGACGCCGCGCGCGGCGCACTCGGGAAATACGCGCGAGAACAGACGAGCGGATAGATAGTCACGGTCGAACGGACTCGCGTGCGTGTTCGGCCAGGCGATCGTTCCTGACCGCAGGGTTTGACAAGCTTTGACAAGTCGCGCGCGCGAGCGTGACAAGTTCGAGGCCGCCGCGGCGTCCCATGGCTGTCGTGAAACTGCCCTTCAACACGGAGAGATCCATGAATCGATTCCTTGAGCGCGCCTCGATCACCGCATTCCTGCTTTGCACAGTCGTCCAATCCGCGCGCGGCCAGGATCCGAAGCCGAAACAGGACGCGCGGCCGGATTTGACGGCCATGTCGCTGGTTGAGCAGGCGAAGAAGGCCGAGGAACAGGATCGCGATTTCGCCAAGGCCATCGAGCTCTACGATCGCGCGCTCGAGAAGGCGGTCAGCTCGAAGAACGATGATGTCATCGCTCAGGTCAAGGCTTTTCGCGCGCAAGCGCAAGCGCGTCAGGCGGGGATTGCACCCGCGGCCAAGTCGAGCGACCCCGATCCGATGACCTGCCGTCTGGCGGAGCAACTGTACAATCTCGAGCACTTCGGCCCGTTGACGGATGACTTCGCCGATGCCTACAAGGACATTTCGCTACTGGGGGCAATCGCCGTACCGTGGCTCGAAAAGGCGATCAGCGCTCCCTACCAGCTGTGCAATTTCGACATCAGGGGCAAACCGCCGCTGTACGTTCGCGCACTCGCGGAGATGAGCGCGCCGGAGGGTGTTGCGGCGCTGGAGAAGCTGCTCTCCTCGCCTGATCCGATCGTGCGTCGTGCCGTCGCGCAGTACGCAAGCCCCGATCGCCACCGCGCCATCCTGCTGCGTGCGCTGAAGGATCCGGCGGATGCCGTGCGCGATGAGGCGATCTCGCGGCTTTCCAGCGGCGAGGATCCCAAGCTCTTCGAGGTGCTTTCGCCCTTCGCGCGCTCCGGGAATGCTGCGGCACTCAGATGGATGAACAATCAGCGCCCCGACGAACTATTGCGCATCGCGGCGAGCGCGAATCTCCCGGCCACGGTGCGATCCAATGCGCTCGAGTACTTGAGGACGGAGGAGAGCTATCGGCCCGATGCGGCGGCGATCGACGCGTTGCTCGCGGTGGCCAGCTCGCAGGCCGAGTACACCGTCCGTGGCGCCGCGATGGATGTGCTGCAGCGGGGAGTCAGCAGTACATGGAGGCCGTTCGATCCAATCCTGGCGAGGCGCATCGAAGAAGCGATCAAAGCGGCGCCGGACTCGTTCCCATTCATGAGCGCGACCTACACGCTGTGGGAGGTGAGCAGTGCGTCCTCGCTGGGCCTGATGATCGGGCGCACGAGCGTGGATGACATGAGTTCGCTCACGACTCCGATCAGCCGAATTCTCGGCCGCTCTGGACCTGCAGATTTTGCGGCCGTCGTGGCCGCCTTTGCGAAGACGCCTGTTCCGGTTCGCGGGGTTCCGAGCGGCAACGGGAACATGGGCGAGTGGCTCCACGACACGCTGCGTTCCTGGCTCGAAGCCATGGCGAAGGGCGAAGTCTCTTCGGTCGAGATTGCGAAAGGGGCCAAGCTTCTGCCGCCCGCTGCGCGACGGATCTACCTGAAGAGCGTCGTCGTCGGATGGCTGGAAGCGAACACGAACACCGACGCCGCCATCGCGAGATTGCCGAAGTTCGACGCGGGGTTTCTCGACTTGCTGCGCGAGATGGCGACCAGTGGCGAGG
>JANMRV010000172.1:0-6731 GCA_031388685.1 Planctomycetota bacterium | reverse complement strand
CCGTCCGGTCCGCACCCGTGCGATTTTTCGGGCCACCGGATTCCGATGATCGGGCAGGAAGGCCCCAAGCAGTTGAGCATCCACGTCCAGAAGAACTCCGGCAATGGGATCGAGCGGGAGTACCTGGAGGAATTCCTCGACGCGTCGATGCGATCGAGCGCCCTGGTTCCCGGCGCCGATGGCACCGTGCTCTGGTCGACCACTGGCCGCGCCGAAATCCGCTTTCCAGCCGCGGCCGGCGATGGTTCTGACGGCGAGCGGAACTTCGGTGCGTTCGAGAAGTTCGAGAGACTCGCCGCCACGCGCTTGTCCGTGCCGGAGAACGTGAAGACGCAATGGGACGGCGGTGGCGGGCTATGCGTCCTTGCCAGCCAGGGCGTGATCGATATTGCAGGCCGGCTGCAGCGGGTCGGGAGCGCGCACTCCGCCGCTTTCCCCGAGGTCAGGCCGGGCGACACACTGACGAATTGGATCGCACGCCAGCAGGGAAAGGCCCTGCCGATCACCGTGCTCGTCTCCGGCGCCGACCTGCGCATCGAGGGCGAGCTCGAAGTGCCCGGGCCTTTGTTGCTCGTCGCCGGAGGTCGCGTGCGCGTCTCGGGCCGCATTCGCGTGGCCGGGGCCGACCCCGTGGACGTGCGCTTCTTCAGGGATCACGGGGAAGGCGGTGCCATCGCGCTGTGGCTAGTGGGCAAACCGGATCGGGGGGTGACCCCCGACATCAAGGATGCCGCGCTCGTGCTGGATCCACCCTTGATCAACCTGCTCGTGAATCCGCTGGTCTACGTCGTGCGCTCGATTTCCATCCCTCCCGAGGGGCGCGTCGTGCGCTGGTTGCCTTCCGCTGAGCCCCGCGGACGCGCCGGCGGCGGTAGTTACAGGGTGCGCTACGCGGGCGAGCGCGGATCCCCTGACGCGGCCGGGAATCTCGAGGTCGAAGTCGACGATCCAGCACTGCTCATCGATTGCCCGAGGTTGCGAGTGGTGCTGCGCCTCGAACTGCCGGTTGCCAGAGGCGCGCCCTGGGATCCGCCGTCGATCGACAGCATTCGGCTGCGCTGGGAGACCCAGTGAATCCGCTCGATCTTCCGCTTGCGCTGCAGTGGTTCTGGTGGACGGTCTTCGGGCTGTTCGTCGGCTCGTTTCTCAATGTCGCCATCCATCGCCTGCCCAGGCCGGGTATGACCGTCTCGAAGCCGCGCCGCTCGCAATGCCCGAGCTGCAAGCGCGAGCTGACCTGGACAGAGAACATCCCGTTGTTCTCGTGGCTCGTTCAGCGCGGCCGCTGCCGGGGTTGCGGCTGGAGCATTCCCTGGCGCTATCCGCTGGTCGAATCCTTGACCGCAGCGCTGTGGTTCGCCGCCGCCTGGTCGACCGCCACCGGCCAATGGGACCTTGTGTTGGTGCGGGTACTGGTGCTGTCAGGCCTAGTCGTCGCCACGTTCGTCGACTTCGAGCACTTCGAGATCCCCGACGAGATCTCGATCGGCGGCATGCTGATCGCACCGCTCGCCTCATGCCTCGTCCCGACGCTGCACGCGGACACCTGGCTGGCGCAGTACTTCTCGAGTTCCGCGCCGCCGGACCGCACCGGCGCCCTGATCGCGAGCTTGGTGGGAGTCGCGGTCGGGGGGGGAGTGCTGCTCGGGATCGGATGGCTGGGGAAACTGCTCTTCCGGCGCGATGCGATGGGGCTTGGGGACGTGAAACTGCTGGCCGCAGCCGGCGGATTCGTCGGCCCCGGCGGGGCTCTGGCGGCGCTGGTCATCGGATCGCTGGTGGCGTCGATCGCAGGCGTGCTCAACGTCGCGCGCTTCTATTGCATCTCGCGCAGCCGAGCACGCCGGCGGCACGCGAACAGACCGGCGTCGCGTTCCCTGGCCTCTGCGCGAGTCGCGGGCCGCTACCTGCCCTTCGGACCTTACCTCGCCTTGGGTATTGGAATCGTGCTGCTGGCCTGGAATCATGTCGTGCGTTGGATCCCTCAGTAGCGCGCCTCGAGGCCGCTCGGTGATCCACTTCTCTTCGGCGGCGAAGAGCAGATTTTTTTCGCGCAGTCGAGTCCGGTAGGAGCATTTTTCTTGTCTTCGACCTCGGGCGCGGCTGGCGTTACCTCAGCGGCACGAACTTCCTAGGACGACTTCCGATGACCATCGGCCACAAACGAATCACATTCGCGAGCTTCGCGCTCGCACTCACGCTGTTCAGCAGCGCATGTCAGACCGACCGCGCGTATCGCGATGCTCTCGAAGAGCAGACCGCGGAGAACAAGCGCCTGCGCGAAGAGCGCACGACGATCAAGGGCGACATGCGCGACATGTCCTACCAGAAAGAGTCGCTCGAGAACGCCGTCGCCGAAGCCAATGCGAAATTGCTCGAGGTTCCGCGTCAGGACACGTCGGCGAGCGCCAAGCAGTTTCCCGAACTCGACTCGGCGGGCGTGGGATACGGAATGCGCAATGGCGAGATGGTGATCACCATGTCGTCGGACGTGACCTTCTCTTCCGGCAAAGCCGAGCTTTCGAAGGGCGGCCGTAGCGCGTTGAACAGTGTGGCCAAGGCGCTCGCGCGCGAGTATGCGGGAGCCGAGTACTGGATCGAAGGTCACACCGACTCCGATCCGATCACGAAATCGAAGTTCGAATCCAATCGCGAACTCTCGCTCGCTCGCGCGATGTCCGTGCTGCGTTTCATGGTCGAGGAGGCGGGTGTGCCCGACGACAAGTGCGTGGTCGCGGGCTGGGGGCAATACCGTCCCGTCGCCGCGGGCAAGACCAAAGAGAGCAAGTCGAAGAACCGTCGCGTCGAGATCGTGGTCCACCGGCCTACGAAGTAATTCGCCCGCGAGTGCGCGATTCGGCGTAGTTCAACGCTTGAGTGCGCGAGTCCGACCTTCGCCCTGCGGCGCCGGCAACTGCCGCTGCCGCAGGGCGAACTGCATGTTGACGGCCAACTTGCGGACTTCGTCTGAGACTTCGAGTGCTCAAAGGCCCAGGTGAGGCGTAACATGCCGGGACGATGGCTGAACGCGGCATTCGCGCGCGGGAGAGCCCAATCGACGCACCTCCAACGCGACCCTCCGAACCATCATGGGAACTGCACTCGAGGCCATCCGCAACGTTGCATTCGTCGGGCATCCTTCCGCGGGCAAGACCACTTTGGTGGATGCTCTCGCCTTCGAGATGAAGGTGGTCGACAAGCGGCCTTCGGTGGCCGAAAAGCGCAGCCTGTGCGACACCGAGCCCGAGGAGCAGGAGAAGGGCCACACGCTTCAGAATGCGCTGGTCCAGATCGAGCAGGCCGGCGTCGAGTACACGTTCATCGACACGCCTGGTTACCTCGACTTCATCGCCGACGCGCAGTCGAGCATGGTCGTCGCCGATCTGGTGGTCGGCGTGGTCAGTGCCACCAGCGGCGTCACGCACAACCTCAAGCGCAAGCTCGAGCTGGCCCATTCGCTGGGCCGCGCGCGCGCCATCGTCGTCACGCACCTCGATCTGGAGAACGCGGACTTCGACGCGATCGTGCGCGATCTGCGCCAGCGTGTCGGCGAAGTTTGCGTGCCCGTGCTCGTGCCTGATCGCAGCGGTAAGGCCTTGAGCGAAGTGCACACCATTTTCACCGACGCGGGTTCGGCCTGGCGCGCACAGTTGATGGACAGGATCATGGACGGTTGCGAGGACGAGGCGCTGTTCGCGCGCTACCTCGAGACCGAGAATCTGACCGAGGACGAATTGCGCGCCAACATTCCCGGCGCGATGGCCAAGGGCAAGCTGATCCCGGTGCTGGCGGTCAATCCCGTGACGGGGCTTGGGGTCGACAAGCTGCTCGACTTCCTGCACGACTTCGCACCGCACGCCGGCATGCAGGTGCGTCGCACGGCAGACGGCCAGCCGATTGTCGCCGACCCCGAGGGCCAGCTTGCCGCGTTGGTGTTCTCAGTGCGCTCCGATCCGCACGTGGGAAAACTCCTCGTGGTGCGCATGTTGCGCGGGACGCTGCACTCCCACGACACCTTGATCGGGCCGACCTCGCCCGAACGCGGCGAAAAACTCGGCGGCCTTTTCCACCTTGTGGGCGGAAAGCGGCGTGATCCGATCGAGAACGCCAAGCCCGGCCAGATCGTCGCGTTGACGAAGATCGAGCACGCAGGGTTCGGCGAGTGCGTCACGCATGTCGGGCAGAAGGCGTTGAAGGTCGAATTGCCACCCATGCCGACGCCGATGGTTGCGCTGGCGGTCGCGCCCAAGAGCCGCAACGACGAACAGCGCATCGGCGAAGCGCTGCACAAGCTCGCTTCCGAGGACCCGACCTTCGTGACGAAGTTCAATCCCCAGACCCACGAGCTGGTCATGCACGGCATGAGCGAACTGCATCTGCAGGTGATGGAGATGCGCCTCAAGCGTCGGCATGGAGTCGAGATCACGACGCATGTTCCGCGTGTGCACTACAAGGAAACGATCAGCAGGCCCGCGGAAGGCCAGTACCGGCACAAGAAACAAACCGGAGGCCGCGGGCAGTTCGCCGAGTGCCACGTGCGTGTGCGGCCGCTCGAGAAGGGCGAAGGCCTGCGCTTCACCGACGGCGTCGTCGGCGGATCGATTCCGCGCAACCTGATCCCCGCAGTCGAGAAGGGCATGCGCGAACTCGCCACCAAGGGGGTCTTGACCGACAGCGAGGTCGTCGATCTGGACTTTGAAGTCCATGACGGCAAGTACCACGACGTCGACTCCGACGAGGCCAGTTTCAAGATTGCCGGTGCGCGCGCCTTCATGGACGCGTTCAAGAAGGCCGGGCCGGTGCTGCTCGAACCGGTAATGGAAATCGTGATCACGATTCCGACCGAACACGCCGGGACTGTTTTTTCGGACTTGACCAGCCACCGTCGCGGTCAGGTGATCGACCAGTGGAACGAAGCCGATGGGGCACTGACGGTGATCAAGGCGCACGCGCCGCTGAGCGCGGTGCAGACTTATCAGCGCGATCTGAAGTCGCAAACCGCGGGCGAGGGCTCGTATCTGATGAGCCTGCATGATTACTCGCCTGTGCCGGCGCAGGAGCAGGCGAAGATTCTCGTGCAATTCGCCAGGAAGCACGAGGAGGAGTAGGCGGCAGGCCTTGCACAACTAGGTCGTGTTGCCGGGTGCCTGGCACATCTCCGTCCTGTTGCCGCTGTTGAGTTCAGAGCGCCGTTGCCGGTAGACCTCGACGGGGCCGGGCCTCTCAGAGCGCTGTTGGGTTTGACGCAAGAGGCCGGAGAGGTGCCTGGCACCGTATACGGAAATGATTTCAGGGTGAGGGGGTCGCGGGGCGGGTCGTTGGCAATCGACAGCCCTCGCGTGCCCCTCAAGAACGCGTGGTCACCGCCAGTACGGAGCCAGGCACCTCTCCAACCTGTTGCGTCCGACTCAACGGCGCTGTGCAAGGCCCGGCCAGGTCGAGCTGCGCCGGCAACGGCGCTCTGCGAGCAACGGCGGCAACAGGTTGGAGAGGTGCCAGGCTCCAGTCCCCCCGCGTGACATGTCGATGAGCCGGGCCCATGATCACGATGGAAGAACTCTTGGCGTTGCTTATCCGCCAGGGCGGCTCCGACCTGCACATTTCGGTCGCCTCCCCGCCGCGTATTCGAGTGGACGGCGTGCTGCTGCCCGTGGACTGTCCGCCGCTGTCGCCTGACGACACGCGCCGGCTCGCCACCAGCGTGCTGACCTCCGACCAGATCGCGAAACTCGATCGCGACCTCGAACTCGACTGTTCGTTCGGTCTGTCCGACCAGGGCCGCTTCCGGGCAAACGTCTTTCACCAGCAAGGCGCGATCGCGTCGGTGATGCGCTTGATTCCCACGAAGATCGCCACCTTCGAACAACTCGGCCTTCCGCGCGCGGTCTGCGAGCGCATCTGTTCCTTGCGCTCCGGACTCGTCTTGGTCACAGGCTCGACCGGCTCGGGGAAGTCGACCTCGCTGGCGGCGATGATCAATCACATCAACATGTCCCACCAGGGACACATCGTGACGATCGAGGATCCGGTCGAATTCACGCACGCGCACAAGCAATGCCTGATCACGCAGCGCGAAGTCGGCGGTGATACACAATCCGTCGGCAAGGCGCTGAAGAGCGTCCTGCGCCAGGATCCGGACGTCGTTCTGATCGGGGAAATGCGCGACTTCGAGACCATCGAAGCCGCGATCACGCTGGCTGAGACCGGGCACCTGACCTTCGGTACTTTGCACACGTCCGATTGCGTGCAGACGATCAACCGCATCGTCGACGTGTTCCCGGCGCACCAGCAACAGCAGGTCAGGACCCAGCTTGCCTTCACGCTCGAAGCGGTGATCAGCCAGCAACTCTTGCCGATGGCTTCCGGCCGTGGCCGCGCCATGGCTGCCGAGATGTTGATCGCCAACCCGGCCGTGCGCGCGCTCATCCGCGAAAACAAGGCACACCAGATCTACTCGCAGATCCAGACCGGACAGCGCTTGGGCATGAAGACGATGGCCGCAGCGCTGGCGGAACTCGTGCGAGCCGGCAAGGTGCGCATGGACGACGCCGATCGTTGTGCAGCCGATCCGACGGAACTGCGCAACTTGCTGCGCGCGGCGTAGGCCCCATGGTTCGCGTCTCAGGCAAGATTCGCCGGCTGCTGGTCGACGCCGGCCTGGTCAGCGACGAGGACTGGGCCTCCGCGCGTGAGCAAGGCGGCCAGCCGGTCGCGGTCTTGTTGGGCCGCGG
>JANMRV010000154.1:0-6726 GCA_031388685.1 Planctomycetota bacterium | reverse complement strand
CACGGAACGTCGGGTCCTCGCGCATCATGCGGCCGATGATTTCGCCGAGCTTGTCGCGGTCGGACGACTTCTTCGGTTCCAAGGACATCGCGATCACGGCTTCGGGGAATTGGATCTTCGAAAGCTGGATCGGCTTGTCCTCGTCGCAGAGCGTGTCGCCCGTGTAGGTGTTCTTCAAACCGACGACCGCCGCGATGTCGCCGCAGCGCAATTCGTCGATCGAATCGCGCTTGTTGGCGTGCATGCGCACGATGCGGCCGATGCGCTCGTTCTTGCCGGTGCGCGGGTTCATGACGCGCGTCGAGGCGCTCAGCACGCCCGAGTAGACGCGCACGAAGGTCAAGTCGCCAGTCGGCTCCGCGATCGTCTTGAACGCGAGCAGACACATCGGCTCGGTGTCGTCGACCTTGCGCGTGACTTCCTCGTCCGAGCGCGGCAACGTGCCCGTGATGGGCGGCAGGTCCATCGGATGAGGCAGCAAATTGATCACGGCGTCGAGCAGGAAATTGACGCCCTTGTGCTTGAGCGCGGAACCGCAAACCACCGGCGTGATCTGCATCGCGATGGTCGCCCGGCGCAGGGCGGCGAGCACCAGGTCCGAGGGCATCTCCTTGTCCTCGACGAACATGTCGAGCAGTTGTTCGTCGTTCTCCGCGGCGGCCTCGAGCATCTTGTGACGCGCGGCTTTCGCCTCGTCCAGGACTTCGGCCGGGATGTCCAACTCGTTGGTCTTCTGCTCGTTGTCGTCGCCGACGAACTCGTAGTAGCGCATCGTGATCAGGTCGACGATGCCGCGGAAGTTGCGCTCCAAGCCGACCGGAAGTTGGATCGGCACCGGGCGCGCGCCGAGCCGGTCGATGATGGTCTGAACCGAATAGACGAAGTCGGCGCCGGTGCGGTCGAGCTTGTTGATGAAACACAGGCGCAGCACTTTGTAGCGGTCGGCCTGGCGCCAGACGGTTTCGGATTGGGCTTCGACGCCGTTGACGCCGTCGAAGACCGCGACCGCGCCGTCGAGCACGCGCAGCGAGCGCTCGACTTCCGCGGTGAAGTCCACGTGTCCGGGCGTGTCGATGATGTTGATCGAGTGGCCGCGCCATTCCGCGCTGGTTGCCGCGGACTGAATCGTGATCCCGCGTTTGCGCTCCTCGTCCAGGTAGTCCATGGTCGTCTCGCCATCGTGGACTTCCCCGATCTTGTGGATCTTCTTGGTCAAGAAGAGGATCCGCTCGGTGACCGTCGTCTTGCCGGCGTCGATGTGCGCCATGATCCCGATGTTGCGGTGGGTGCACAGCCGCTTGGCGGTCGACGAGTTGTTCTTGGGGCTCTGGGTGATGACGATGGGCGGCATGGGTGCGAGGGGGCGTAGAACGGCAGGAAGTCCATTGACTTGTTCCTGCCGTGGAGTCGAGTCGGATTTCGAAGTCCGACCCAGGATGGAATCTCCGGAAGCTTTGGCCGTCGAAAGACGGGCCGCGGAAGCTCCGGAGGGCAAATAAGGTAACGAGCGCGCCCCAGGGGTCAAGCAAACCGGCCCACAGAGACCAAGATCACGACTTTGCGCAGTGTTGATCGTGGCCGTGGGCGTGCGCAGCGCCGCGCGAATCGCCGCCGTCCACGGGGTTGGGACCCGGCGGATGGGAGTGGCTGTGGGGCTCGGAGCCGGGCGAGAGCTGCGACAGGAATCCGCGCGGCCCTTCCCGAACGAGGATCCAGATCGTCAGGGCGCAAAGCAGGCTTGCACAGATCACATTCCAAACTCCGAAGGAATGCTCCTGATGCTCGACCGGGCTCGAACCCGAGAGTGGCAGGATGGCATTGACCGCGACGCCGAGCGCGAAAGTGACCACGAGCGCGGTCAAAGCAAAGCTGACCGCGACTTTGGTCGAGTGCATTTTCCGCAGGACCATGAACGTGGTCCAGTTGGTCGCCGGTCCTGTGAGCAGAAACGCCAGAACTGCGCCGGGGCTGAACCCGCTCACCAGCAGCAGCGCGGCCAGGGGCGTCGCCGCAGTGGCGCAGATGTAAGAGGGCATGCCGATCAGCGTCAGCACGACGACCTGCTGCCAGGGTGCGATCGATCGCACCCAGGCGGTCGCCTCCGTCGTCATGAAGGGCTCAATGAAGACGGTCGCGAACAGTCCGAGCAGGATCCACGGACCGAGGTGGCCCCAGGTCTCGAAAAGGCCGCGCGCTACGCCTGCAAAACCGGGCCGCGGACGGGTCACGGGGCTGGATTCCGCGCCAGCGGGTGCGCTCGACCTGGCCAGTCGCCCGACGAACCAGCCGATGGCGAGTGCCAGGAGCAGGGCGCACACGAGGCGTGCGATGGTCACATTCAAGCCCAGCAGCGGCAGCGACAGCACAAGCGAATCGATCCCGATCTCCGGCGCTGCGACCAGCAGGGCCATGGCGGCCGTGGGCGGAACGCCCTTCACGATCAGGGAGCGATAGATCGGCAGCACGCCGCAGGAGCACACCGGCATCGGAGTTCCGACCAGCACACCTCGCACCGTCTGGCCAAACCTCGAGCCGCGTGAGAGCCAGCGCAGCGCGACGTCGGGCAAGAAGGCCTCGATCAACCCAGCTCCGATCACCCCGATCAAGAGCGGCGGCGCGGTTTCCAGGAAAAGGTCCAGGAATGCTATCGGCAGGTGCGAGCCGCCGTGGGCGTGGTCGGAGTGGCCCTCTTCGACACCCAGGTAAGGGATCAGGATGCAGCAGGCCCCCAGCGCTCCGATCGAGCCCCACAGATTGCGCGAGGCTCGCACCTTGGGCTCTGCGGGAGTGGCATCGTGCTGCAGCACGAGGTGCAGCAGACCACCGGCGAGCAACGCCGAGCAGCAGGCTGAAAACGTCACCGAGTTGATCGGCAGCAGCGGCCCAAACCAAGTGACCGCCGCCACCGCGCCGAGTACGACCATCGACCAGGTCCTGCCAAAGCGCCGGCGTGTCTGGCCCCACAAGAGCACGCCCAACGGCAGATTGTGCCCCGCGACGACCAGCACGGTGGCGAGCGCCAGGCGCTCATCGCTCGCCGTCGAGGCCAAGGCCGCGCCTTCCACCAGCAGGTGCGCGACGAAGAGGACCAGGATCAAGGCCCCGACCGTAATGCGCCAGCCTTGCCAGCTGTTGACCAGCGCGCGCTCCGTGACGAGCGGCAGGTAGATGCCGATCAAGAGCAGCAGCGGCGCCCAAAGCCCCAGGTGCGCCGCCGATTCGGGCATCAGGTGCAACAGCGAGACGACAACGATCCCGCCGACGGTCAAACCGTCGACGAGGCCGGCGAGCCGCACTTGGCCCTTGGCAGCCCGCTCGAGCAGTGGCCCGACGACCAAGGCGAGCGTGGCGATGGCGAGGAGAAGACTGGCGTTCACGCGCGGAAAGGTACCGAGTCCGGTACCTGTTCATCCGGCCTTTTTGACGGAGTTCGCGCACAAACGCGCGCGCGACGCAAGAAAGGTCGCAGGCTCAGGCACCCGATCCGGCGGGCCGATTGCGCCCCAGACGTTCGTGCGCGGCGATGAACTCGTCGGACGCGAAGGCCGCGAAGAGGGAGAGATCTCCGGCGAGCACCACGGCCCCCAGGATCTCGGCGAAGGTGTTCGCGTGGCCCGTGCCGGCGCAACCCAGGATCGCCAGGCACTCGGCGGCTGTGCCTTTCTGCGACCCGCCACCGACTGTGCCGACCAACAACGAAGGCAAGGTGGCGCTCGCGTACAGATCGCCGGCGGCCGTCATGTCGAGGTCCAAAAATCCCGTGGCACATTCGGGCAGGTAGGCGACGTCCTGACCGCAGGCGAGCAGCACCGCGGCGAGACCATTGGCGCTCTGCACAAGCCAGTTCTGCGTGCCCAGCTGCGCGAAGCCGACGCTGTAGCTGCGCTGCAGATCGACGAGCGCCTCGGGTGTGGTGCGCGCAAGCCCCGCCAATACAGCGCGCGGAATCGTGGCATCGACGACCACGCTGCGGCCGCGGCCTTCGATCAGCGCGCGGGCATTGGCGCGTTTCTCGACGTCCTGACCGTGCACGTAACACAGCCGCGCGCCGCTGACTTCCGCGAGCGACCTCGAGCAATGGTCCGCGGCTTGCGCGGCCATGTTGATTCCGATCGCGTCGCCGGTGGTGAACTCCAGGCGCAGGATCAAGCGCCGGCCGATGATCTGCGCTTTCGCGCCGCTCAACGCGCCGTGATTCGTGCGCTCCGCGAGCGCTGCCCGCCACTGCGGCAACAATTCTTGGACAAGTTCCGCCGCGCGCAGCGCCGCTCTCGCATCGTCGAACGCAAGCATCGGATTCTGCGTCAGACCTTCGTGCATCACGCGCGAGCGCGCTCCCCCGCCGGCCTCGAGCAAACGCATCCCGCGCGAGTGCGAGGCGACCAGGGCACCTTCGTTGGTCGCCATCGGCACAAAGACCTCGCGCCGGCCCGCGGAAGTGTCGACGCACAACGGTCCGGCGAGTCCGAGCGGAACCTGCGCGAAGCCGATCATGTTCTCGACGTTGCCGCGCGCGCTGTGAGGATCGACGGCCAGGCCCGCGATGTGCGCGAGCCCATGGCCGGCCGCGCGGCTGGCGATCTCGAGCCGTTCGCGCAGCAGAGCCGGAGAGTAGTCGTCGTCTTTCGAGCGCGGCAACGCAGGCAGTTCGGGTCGGTCCATGACCCAGAGCCTATGCCGAAGCCACGGCCGAGGGCAGGATGGTTCTTGCATGAATGCTTCGCGGGACGACGAATGGATCGAGCGCGCCGTGCGCCTGGCCTTGGAATCGGCCCAGGCTGAAGGCGGTCCATTCGGCGCGCTGGTGGCCCGCGGCGATGAGCTGCTCGGCCAGGGCACGAATCGGGTGACGTCCGACCGAGATCCGACGGCCCACGCCGAGGTGGTCGCGATCCGCGCGGCCTGTGCGAAGCTCGGTACTCACGCCTTGAAGGGCGCCGTGCTCTACACGAGCTGCGAGCCATGTCCGATGTGCCTCGCGGCGGCCTGGTGGGCGCGCGTCGATCGCATCGTGTACTGCGCTACTCGCCAACACGCCGCCGCGGCGGGTTTCGACGACGCGCGCGTCTACAAGGAGATCACGTTGCCACTGGAGCAGCGCCAGTTGCCGCTGTCCCGCGCGCGGGCCGAGCTCGCCGAAAATCCATTCCGCGCCTGGAAGGACAACCCGCGGCGAGTGCCGTACTGAGTTGACAGACAACCTACGCTCGCATGCCGCGCGGAGTGGTAGGCTCGCGACCTGATCAGTCGGCGCGGCGTCGGACGCAGCGCTGAAAACGTCCCTGAATTCCGTTCGCCGAGGAAACCGCCATGAAATCGTTGGTCTTCGCTGCGCTGTTGTTCTGCTCGTGTCAGGCACCGTCGTCGACGAAGACGGTCGCTGCTGCAGAGGCCCCCGCTCGCGCGTCCGCTCCGCCGTCTGGATCCGCTGGGGAAGCGGTGTCCGCGCCGACGGGCGCGGGCGCAGTCACGATGACTCCCGCGACACCCACTGCAGCCGTGCCCGGGTCCGCGGTTCCGCCGGCCACGCAGGAGAAACCCGCCAAGGCGGAAAAGCCCACGGTCTACAACGAAGCCGCCGACGCCAAGGCGGACATCGCCGCGGCGCTCGTGCGCGCCTCGGCCAATCATCGCCGCGTGCTGCTGCAATGGGGCGCGAATTGGTGCGGCTGGTGCATCAAACTGCATGGCCTGTCCAAGTCGAACAGGGAGATCTCGAAGGAACTGCTCTACGAGTACGACATCGTCTACGTCGACATCGGCAAGTGGGACAAGAACACGGACCTGGCCACGTTGTACGGAGCCGATTTGAAGACCGGTGTGCCGTATCTGACGGTGCTCGACGAGTCGGGCAAGGTGCTCGCCAATCAGGAGACGGGCGTGCTCGAGGATCCGGCGACCAGCGCGCACGATCCCGCAAAAGTTCTCGGGTTCCTGAAAAAGAATCAGGCCGAGTATCTCAAGGCCGGCGACCTGCTCGCCGATGCACAGGCCCGCGCTGCGAGCGAAAACAAACGCGTTTTCCTCACTTTCGGCGCGCCCTGGTGCGGCTGGTGCCACAAGCTCGAGGACTGGATGGCGACGCCCGCGGTGAAGGCGTTGCTCGCCAAGGACTTCGTGATCCGCAAGATCGACGTCGACCGCACGCTTGGCGGTCAGGAGCTCTACGCGCAGTATCGCCCGGCGAACGACGGGATCCCGTGGTTCTGCGTGATCGACGCGCAAGGCAAGCCGCTCGCGACGTCGGTGAACGCCAAGGACGAAAACATCGGCTTCCCCTCGAAGGACGAGGAGATCGCGGTCTTCGGCGCGCTGCTCGCGCAAGTCGCGAAGAACCTGACGGCAGCGGACATCGAGGCGTTGAAGCACTCGCTGGTCGAGGTGCGCGAGGGCGACAAGCGCAAGAGGGCGCAGTGATCGGCGCGGCCCTGGCGCTGTGCCTGCTGCAGACGCCCGCGGCTCCGGCGCCGGCAGTCGCCAAGCCTGCGGCACCCACGCGCGCAGCGTTGATCACGGGCGCCGTGGCTCAACTCATCGCCATCCAGGAGGGCGGCGAGTGGCCCTACGAGGGCGTCTACCGCGTCGGCGGCGAAATTCCCATCGGCTATCGCATCGGCGGAACGAGCATCGTCGCGACCACGCTGCTGCACGCTGCGCCCGAGGACGCCGCCGCCGATGCCGCGATCGGGCGCGGGCTGAAGGCCGTGCTCGCGTTGCTCGATCATC
>JANMRV010000143.1:0-1205 GCA_031388685.1 Planctomycetota bacterium | reverse complement strand
CACCGTCGTGTCCACCACAACATCTTGGGCCAGGAGGAGCTAACCGACCAGCCCGCTTTCCCTATTCACGCAGAAAACGGCACGTGACCGATCGGTTTAGCAGTCCTAACTTGCTGGCCATTCCGACCCAGGAAGCCCTTGGCCAAGCCTCTCGAAACCCGCGCGCGACTGCTCAAGACCGCTGCCGATCTGATCTGGCAGTCGAGCTACCACTCTGTCGGCGTCGAGCGCATTTGCGAACAAAGCGGCACGAACAAGGGCAGTTTTTACCACCACTTCGCTTCCAAGGAAGAGCTCGCGCTCGCCGCGATCGACGAGCAGTGGCGCGAACTCAAGCCGCGCATGGACGAGATTTTTTCGGCCGCCACGCCGCCGCTCGAACGCCTGGGGCGCTATGCGCGCGAAAGCCTGCGGATCCAGACGGCCAAGCGCGAGGAAACCGGCTTCGTGTGCGGCTGTCCGCTGTACGCGCTCGGCTCCGAGGTCGGGACGCAGTCGCCGCAGCTGCGCGCGAAGGTCGCGGAATTGCTCGATACGCGCTTTCGATACTTCGAGTCCGTGGTCCGCGATGCGCAGGCTTCCGGCGAGATCGATGTCGCCGACACGGCGCGCACGGCGCGCGTGCTGCTCGATCTGGTCGAAGGCGCGCTGACCCGCGCCCGGATCACGAACGAGCTTGCCCCGATCGAGGACCTCGAGCAGTCGTTGCTCCTGGTCGTCGGCGCACCCAAAGCCCACAGAGTCCGCGCCGCGAGTGCGCGAAAATCACACTGACTGGACCGATCGGTCTTTCCATTTCCAGCATGCGCCTCCATTTCATCCACGCAGCGCTCCTGTTCGCTTCGGCCGCTTCATTCGCAGCCTGTTCGCGCGGTTCGGCCTCAAATGCCCAAGCCGCACCGGCTCTGCCGCCGCCGACGGTCATCGTCGAAACGGTCGAGACGCGGGCCTGGGTCGAACACGCCGAACTCACCGGCCGGCTCGGCGCCGTCGAATCGGTCGAGGTGCGCCCGCGCATCTCAGGCCACCTCATGGAGGTGCGCTTCCAGTCCGGCGAGATCGTCGAGAAGGACCAGCTCTTGTTCAGCATCGATCCGCGCTGGCAAGTCGCCGCGCTCGACAGCCGCGCGGCGGAACTGGCCGCCGCCGAGTCGCGGGCCCGGACGGCGGAGCGCGAGAACGAACGCGCCAAGAAACTGCTCGAC
>JANMRV010000128.1:0-7617 GCA_031388685.1 Planctomycetota bacterium | reverse complement strand
CGCAGAGCCAGCAGATCTATAAGAAGGATCAGTACCTCTCGACTCCGCTCGGCGGCAACATCATCACGACGACGTACGATGCGGCGGGACGAGAGACGATCAGAATCGTGGACACGGTCGGCACAGGATTCGATTCCGAAGTCCGCAGAATCGAGACGGCGTATACCGCGCTGGGACAGGTAGAAACGGTCACGCAATTCGACGCCACGACGGCGGGCGACGAACTCGACCAAGTGAAGTACCTGTACGACGGATGGGGCAACGTCACGAACTTCCGCCAGGACATGGACGACACGGTCGGCGGCAGCGGGTACTTGGAAACCGCTTATGCCTATTCGAAGGCGACGACGGGCCGCAACACGATCAGGCGAACAAGTGAAACGTTTGGTGGCAAGACTTTCACGCTCAACTACGCGTCGAGCGGCAGCCCCGATATTCCCGATGTTTCCAGCCGCGTGTATTCGATCAAGGACGGCAGCACGACGCTCGTGCAATACGACTATCTTGGCGCAGGCCAGGTCGTGGGGACAACGTACGACGAGCCCGATGTGTTTTCGCGGCAATACACTTCGACGGCAGGCGACTACGCCGACCTCGATCGCTTCAACCGAGTCACCACGAGCAAGTGGACCAAGGACCTTTCGACCGACGTCGACTTCTATCGTTACTTGTTGGGCTACGATCGCAACTCGAACATTTTGACCGCCGACGAGGCTGACAATAGCAACGGCGATGCCACCAACGACGGCCACGTGGGATTCGACGTCCTCTACACCATGGACAACCTGAATCGGCTCACCGTCGCCGACGAAGGCACGCTGTCGGGCGGCTCGATTACCGCGCGCACGCGCAAGCAGGAATGGACGCTGACGCAGACCGGGAACTGGTCGCTCGACAAGCTCAACCTGAACGACGACGCCGATTGGACAGACGCGGGCGAGTGGAACGACACGAAGACCTTCAACAAGGTCAACGAGATCGGGACCCGCGACCTGGACACGACTCCCGGAACGACGGGCAACAACTACACCCTGGCCTACGATCCGGCGGGGAACATGACGAACGACGGGACCGACTACAAATACGAGTGGGACGCCTTCTACAGGCTCAGGAAGGTGAAAACCCAGGGCGGCACGCTGGTCGCCGAGTACCGCTACAACGGCCTGGGCTTCAGGATCGCCGTCCACGAGGACACGGACACCGATTCCGACGTAGACGGTTCGGACCTCTGGTACTACTCTGCCTACGACGAGCGGTGGCGCATGGTGGCGACGTACAGAAGCTCAGACGCATCTCCCAAGGAACTCTTCGTCCATCAGCAGGCGGGGAAGAGTGGGCGAGGCGGCAGCTCGTACATCGACCTCGTGGCGTTCAGGGAGAAGGACGCGAATACCGCGTGGACGACCGCAAGCGATGGGACGCTGGAGGAGCGGCTGTATTACTGCCAGAACCAGCACGCGGATGTTGTCGCGCTCGTGGCTGCGGCCGGAAGCCAGCGCGAAATGGATCGGTACTCTGCCTACGGCGTGCCGTTTGGGCTACCTGAGGGCGACTCGAACTCAGATGGCGTCTCCAATGGAACCGACCGGACGGTCATCCAAGGATGGATAAACGGCAGCGCGTACGACGTGCGCGGCGATGTCGATTTGGATGGCGATGTCGACGCGACGGACAAGACGATTGTCACGAATCTGGGGGTCGTGACGCTGGGAAGGGGAGCGTTGTCGGCGGGGGCGGTGAGGAATCGGAGAGGGGTGGCGGGGTATGAGATTGATCCGAGAATGGCAGGAGCGAAGCATCATGTTCGGCACAGGGTACTTGCCTCGGTCACAGGAACCTGGTTCAGCAGGGATACGGCCGAATTCGATCGTGACGGCAACCTGCTGGAATACATCAGCGGCAGGCCAATTATCCTCGTCGATCCATTCGGACTAGAGGAAGTGCTACCCATTCCCTGCGGCGGATCAGGCAAGCGACTGTTCGTTGTCAATGCCAATCCTGATCCGAACTTCCAGGTGTGCACTCCAGGCTGTCCACCCACGAATTGGGGTGATTTCCAGGCCAAGGCTGAGAAAATGGTTCAGGACTGGATGAGGGCCCACAATCCATGTGACACCTGCGATCTCTTGCCCTATTTTGGATGTATGGGGGGATGGTCCGGCGTCACGTATCAATGCGCGGTACGCTTTCCCTACACGGAGGATGGGGCAGTCGAGGGCGCTACCCGCCTCAGTGACCTGAGGCATTTGTTCGGAACTGGCGCTGGCGGACCCGCACCGAATGGTGGGCTCCAGACGTGCTTCAAGCTCAAACCTGGTACTAGCATAGCGATCCGCATGACATGCGGTCCTTGCGTGACCCTTCTTGGTGCCCTTTCTGCGGGAATCGGTAATTGCGTGACCTTGCTCGGGACCCTATCTGGTGGATTGTGAACGTCTTCGCTCGGGAGATTTTCAAGTGAAGAAGAAAACCGCATTCGATGACTGGAGATTATCCGAAATTGATGGGCATGGGTTAATTGAAAATTGTCAGCCGAAGTATGTGAGTTGCGAGTGCAGGTTTCTTACAATCGGAATGATCTTGCTGCATGGCGCAGGCGGACTGGTTCCGCAATCTCTTGAAGTGGGGCACAATGAAGGGACAGCTGGGACAAAAATCCAGCTCTTTGTCGGAGACCAATCAGGACTCCCGGTGAGGGGGACAGGCCTCGTCTGCACCCAAGCTGCTGATCTCGATGAGGGGCCCGCGCTGGAGCCAGAGACGGGCGCCAAGTGGATGCGAATGGACCTGGGGGTCCAGCCGATTTGGCTTGAGCTCGAGCCTGGAGTTCAAGACTGCTGGATTAGTGTTCCGGGCTACGCGCATTATGTGACCACAGTCCTGACGCCAGGCAGTTCGAGACTTGTTGTCACGCTCGAACCAACTGCATCGATCGCCGTGGAGTGGAAGGATAATACGGAAAGGGCAGATCCGATTCAGGGGACGATTGCGTTTAGCGAGCCGCCAGGATTTGAGCACAGCCACACCAGGGCATTTTCTCCCTGGACTGTCAATCCCAAGGGGGCCTGGACCCGTCTCCCATCTGGGGATTACACCATTCGATTTGTGATGCCATCCACCGGAAGCGGTGGGGGGAGCACCTCCTTTGAACGGAGCATGATTCGAAGGATTTCAATTGCGTCCGGAGAGAACCTAACCGTAGCACTTGAAGATGCCGACTTCTTGCCTCACAGAAAGGCACCAGTCACTGGGCGACTAGTGGTAGCACGTGCGTGGTATGATCAAGCTCAGATAGCAACGCAACCGCGATTACATCTTTACAACAAGGACATTCCTGATCAGCCTGGCATTGAGGCTGATTGCCGCGTCGATGAAACTGCGGATGACAGTTCTGATCGATCCTTCATCTGGACTGCGAACGTTGGCGTACCTGGTTCGTATGTAGTAAAGATAGATCCATTTGTATATTGGGCAGACCTGCGTATCGAAAGTGAGCAGGACCAAGAGGTGTTTTCGGTTGCCGCGCCATGTGACCTGGAGGTGAAGTTTAATTCACGCTCATCCGCGAGCATCCTGGTTCCGGAGCAAATTCGCTTGGTAGCGGAGAGCGCTAAATCTCTGGGACTACACGCGTGGGAGCACGTAGCTGCGACGAATCGGGTTTCGCGAATTCGCGTTGCCAGCGAGCAGGACTTGCGAGTGGATGCGAGTTTCGGATTGGGATATTTTCCAGAACCATTAACATTGGCCACTCGTGATAGTCATGTGGTGATTCAGGGATTCGTACAGTCGACCCGCGACTTAATCCTTACCCTGAGAGGCGACGAGGGGATGATGCCGAGGTCGATGTCGTGGTGGGTCCAGCACCTAAGGCTTACGGACACGATAAGCCACTTGCCGATAATGTTCGAGGCGACCGCTGGAATGGAAGGAAGCGTTCACCTAAGAATTCCACAATCAAACGCTGTGCAAGTGTGCCTTGTAGCTGGGAACCAAAGAAGTGATGTATTGTTGATCCCGCCGGCAGCTGGGCCCGTGCATCTTACGAATCACGAGTTTCGTATTCTGCGCAATCGATAGGACTGTCCCTCCCGAAAACCTCGTCCGCAGCTCCGTCGCGGCAATTCCCGGGTTCTGGTCAGGTTCTGTGCCGAATCTGCACGCTCGTTCGGCAACGCCAGGAGACGCCAAATTCGCTGGTCGTCTATCCGAAGGTCCTGTCCGCCAGCCACCTACTTGCGACCCGTTCTCAACTCTTTCCCGCCCAATGTGGCTGTCAAAAACCCCGCATTTGTCCGCTTTTGGCCACACTCACGTGCGCGTCAAGTGGTCGAAAATGTCGTCAAATGTCGCCTTTGGTCACTTTTGCCGCTTTTGGCCACTCTCGGATCCGTCAATGCCGCTAGATTCCCAACCCGGATGTAGCTGCACTCTACGGTTTAGGGGGTGCGCGTAAGTCGCTTGGGCGGGCTGGTTTATGTCGTCGCGCAAGAGGCCAGGAGCTTTCCGCGATGAAGATGTGGCTGTTTGTTGGCTGTCTCGTGCGGGCAAGGACGCGCATCTCCTCGCGGCGGGGATGATCGGGGAGCGGCGGACGAGTTCCAGGATGACGTTGCGTAGCGGGTTGACGAGATGCGCGCGGTCGGCGATCCGCGGAAAACTTGGCCGCGATCCCGCTCTCGGCGTGGCCCAAATCGCTCGCCGTCGCTACCCTCGCCGCTCCACAAATGCGGGCGTAGCTCAGCGGTAGAGCGCAACCTTCCCAAGGTTGATGCCGAGGGTGTGACAGCTCGGCGTATCAAGTCCACCTGTAGTTCGGCCAAGCTGGTCCACCCGCTGGGCGCGCAAGTCGCGCGCTCAGTTCGGGCAAGCTGGTCCACCCCAGTTCGGCCATTCAGGTCCACCCTGGTTCGGCCAAGCTGGTCCACCTGACGGGTCAAAGTTCGGTCGGACTGCATCCGTTCATCACCCTTCCTGGCTCACCCCAGCCAAGGAGGATCGATGAGCGCCCGCAGGACCGACATGCACCGACTTCAGGAAGTAATCCGACTGCATCGACTCGGCGCGAGCGCGCGCCGAATTGCACGGCAGCTCTCGATGGGCCGCGACACGATTCGCGGCTACATCGAGGTGCTGTCGAAGGCCGCGCTCTTGGACGGCCCCGTCGACGAGCTGCCCGAGCTTGATCGATTGCGCGCGCTGGTGATCGACAAGGGCGCTGCCAGCGAAGCGCAGCAGCAGACCTCATCCGTCGCAGCCTTCAAGGACGAGATCGTGCGGCTGCGCGCGAAGGACGCCGGCCCGACATCGATCCACGATCACCTGCGAGTCAATCAGCCCGACTACGCGGGCAGCTTGTCGGCGATCAAGCGCCTGTGCCTGCGACTCGAGCGCGACGAAGGCCCCAAGGCCGTCGATGTCGCGATCCCAGTCGAGACGGCGGCCGGAGAAATCGCGCAAGTCGACTTCGGCTACGCCGGCAAACGCTACGACAAGCGGCGCGGCGTGCTGCGCAAGAGCTGGGTCTTCGTGATGACGCTTTGCTTTAGCCGCCGCATGTTTTGCGAGTTGGTGTTCGACCAGAAGATCGAGACCTGGGTGCGCCTGCACGTAAGAGCTTTCGAGTACTTCGGCGGCGTGCCAAGGGTGATCGTGCCCGACAACTTGAAATCCGCGGTGATTCGCGCGGCGTTTGCCATCGACGACGATCCGGTGATCCAGCGCACGTATCGCGAGCTGGCGCGGCACTGCGGGTTTCAGATCGATCCGGCTCCGCCGCGCAGTCCAGAGAAGAAAGGAAAAGTCGAGATCAGCGTGCGCTACGTAAAGGGCAACTTTTTGCTCACGTGGGAGTCGATCGACATCGATCAGGACAACTTGGCGCTGCGCCGCTGGCTGAAGGAGGTCGCCGACCAGCGCATTCACGGCACGACCAGCCGCCGCCCGATCGATCTCTTCGAAGAAGTAGAGCGCGCCGCACTTCTCCCGCTGCCCAAGGGGCGCTTCGAATTGGTCGTGTGGAAGCACGCTCGGGTCCACACCGACAGCCACGTGCAGATCGACGGCGCTTTCTACTCAGTGCCATGGCGCTTCCTGCATCAAGAACTGTGGGTGCGCTGCAGCGAGCACTCGATCTGGATTTATCACGAGGATGAACTCGTCTGGACGCACGCACGTGTCGCGCGCGGAACACGCAGCCTCGTGCAAGAGCACTTGCCCGAGCATCGCCGCGACTTGCGCCATCGCAGCCGCGAGCACTGGACCCTACGTGCGAAAAAGCTCGGCGTAGAAGTCGAGCGCCTGGTCGAGACGGTTTTTGGCCGCGACGACGTGCTGCTCTCGCTGCGTCGCGTGCAAGCGATCGTCACGCACCTCGAGACTTTCCCCGCGACGCGCGCCAACGCCGCGGCCAAGCGCGCGCTGCACTTCGAGTGCACCGACTACCGCGGCATCAAGAACATCCTGCGGCAGGGCCTGGACCTCTTGGCCCTGCCCGACAAGAGCACGCGAGCGTGGTCCGTGGGATCTCGCTTCGCACGCAAACCGACCGAATCCCTTTTCGCTCACACGGAGCAACTCAATGTCGATCACTGACGAACTGATTCCTGTCCTCAAGAAGCTGCGACTGTCTGGCGTGCTCAAGACGCTCGACTTGCGCATGAAGGAAGCCGAAGGCGGCGAGATCTCTCACAACGACTTTCTTTTTCGCATCTGCTGCGACGAAGTGCAGCGCCGCGAGGTGAAGCAGCTCGATCAGAGGCTGCGCAAGGCGAGCTTCGAGAGCACGAAACGCCTCGAAGACTTCGAGTGGTCTTTCAATCCCAAGGTGCCCAAGCAACGCATCGTCGAGCTGGCGACTTGCCACTTCGTCGAGAAGCAGGAAAACCTGCTCTTGATCGGGCCCGCCGGCGTCGGCAAGTCGCACCTGGCCCAGGCGATCGGCGAGCGCGCGTGCCGCGCGGGGCACTCGGTGGGCTACGTGTCGGCGCACAGAATGCTCTCGATGCTGCGTGCGTCGCGGGCCGACCAGAGCTATGACCGCAAACTGCTGCGCTTCACCTCGCCCGATCTCTTGATCATCGATGATCTGGGCCTGCGCCCACTCGAAGGCGAAGAGCCGATCGACATCTACGAAGTGATTCGGCAGCGCTACGAGCGCGGCGCGATGATCGTCACGTCCAACCGCGCGCTCGAAGAGTGGTACCCGCTCTTCCTCGACGACCTGATGGCCTCGGCGGCAATGGACCGGCTCCTGCACCACAGCCACGTCGTCGTCATCGAAGGCCACTCGTACCGCAACCCGCCTGGCGGCAGGAAGGCCGGCTGAACGCGTCAGAGCGCAATCGCCGATCCCTTGCGAGGCCCTGTTTCGCTCGCGGAGCCCGGCGTCTTTGCAACGAAGGGTGGACCAGCTTGGCCGAACTGAGACCGCTGTTTTTCCAGCGACCCCTCAACGGCTTTTCCAGGAGCAGCTGCGCGGGCTTTCCAGCACGGTCAGGCCACTTTTCCAGCAGCCATCAGGTGGACCAGCTTGGCCGAACTGAGGGTGGACTTGTGTTAACGGCAAGCAGAAAAGGGACCCCTTCGGCGGCTTGAAAAGGGACCCCCAAGGCGGGG
>JANMRV010000103.1:0-8164 GCA_031388685.1 Planctomycetota bacterium | reverse complement strand
CTTGGGTTTTTGCGCACTCTGTCCTCCGAAGAACACCGCATAGTCCGTGTTCTTGTAGTGGCAGAGCGAAAGGAAGCCGAGTTTGGAGAGTTCCGCCTCGCGACGGTCGGTGATCCCGATTTCGGTCGGGCACTTCAGATCGACATCGCCGTCGTCGCTGGTGAACGTGTGAGCCGGCAGGCCCTCGACTTTGCCACCGCCTTCCATGCCGCGGATCGCGGTGCAAAATCCGCTTTCGGCGAAGGCTCGCGTCATGACCGCGGCCTTGACGTACGCGGCGTTCATCCAGCAATACTCGTCGTGCTCCATCGATTTGGCTCTGCCCTTCGCATCGGTCGGAGCTTCCTCGTAGCCGAACTCTTCAACCGGAGCCGTCGCTTGACCGTAAGGCAGGCGCGCGAGCGTGCGCGGCATGACCATGGCAACGAATCGCGAATCTTCCGTGTCGCGGAAGGAGCGCCACTTGGCGTATTCCGTGGTCGAGAAGATCTTCTCCAGGTCGCGCGGCTTGCTCATCTCTTGCCAGCTTTCGAAGCCGAATAGGCCCGGTGCCGGTGCCGTGATGAACGGGGCGAACGACGCCGCAGCCACGTTCGACATCCCCTGCAGCAGCGAGATGTCTTCAGGGTGGTTGGTGAACTCGTAGTCACCGATCAACGTGCCGTAGGGCTCGCCTCCTGCCATCCCGAACTCGTTCTCGTAGAGCTTCTTGAAGACCTGCGATTGGTCGAATTCGGAGGCCTTGTCGAGGTCCTTGAACAGATCGCGCTTGGAGACATCCAGCATCTTGATCTTGAGCGTCTGGCTGGTCTCCGAGTTCATCACCAGGTAGTTGAGCCCACGCCAAGAGCCCTCGAGCTTGCGGAACGCTTCATTGTGGATGATCGCGTTGAGTTGCTTGCTCACGAGCCGATCGATGCCCTTGATCGCGGCGTCGAGAGTCTGCCCGATGTTCTTGCTGTAGGTGAGCGTGCCCTTGAGCGCCTCCTCGGTCAGCGTCTTGAGCAGTTCCTCAGCGCGTGAGCGCTCGGTTTGCTTGGTGGCCTTGATGGCCTCTTCGAGAAGGCTCGGGCCGACTTGTTCGGCGCTCTGGGCCGCAGCCTGCGGGGCGGCCTGTTTTTCTGCTTCGGCCATGGCTCAGCTCCCTTCCTTCTTGTCCAGGCCCAACTCGCGCGAGAGCTTTTTCAGCTCCTCGTCGTTCTTGAGGACTTTCTCGAGCACGGCCTCGAGGTTTTCCGATCGGTCCACCTTGCTGATCAGATCCGAGAGGCGCGCGCGAGTGTCCAGGAGTTTCTTCAGCGCTGGCACCTGTTCCGCGACGCGCGCGGGGGAGAAGTCTTCCATCGACTTGAACTTCAGGTCGACCTGCATCTCGCTCTTGTCGCCGGCGAGCGTGTTCTCCGCCTTGAAGTGGACTTCGGGAGAGATGTTGGCCATGACGTCGTCGAAATTGTCGCGGTCGATCTGAGTGAACTTGCGGTCCTTGAGCGGCTTGAGCGGGTTCGACGGGTTGCCCGAGAAGTCGCCAAGCACGCCGACCACGAAGGGCAACTCGCGCTTGACTGCTGCCCCGCCGGTCTCGACGTCATAACTGATGTGGACACGCGGTTTGCGCACCCGTTCGAGTTTCTTGTGAATGCTACCCATCTAGATATCTCCTTGATGACCATGCCGAGCTCGAGCAGGAGTCTCCCGCAGGACGCGCGCGGCGGATGCAAAACCAACTAGCTCGCAGGCGGTTGGGTTCCCGTGAGCTTGTGAAACTCGCCGCGCGCGCCATCGTCGAGAATCAGCTCCCCGATCAATGCCGGCAGCGGCAATCCGGCCCAACGCACTACCCGTTCGATGCCGTAGGGTACCGGTGAGTGGGGTTCCGTGCGCCGGAAGTACTCGGCAATCTGGGTCAAGGCGCGCAGCGCGTCCTCGCGCGACTGCAGCGTTCCTCCAAACTTCGATTTTTCAGCCGGACCAGGCTCGGAACCCTCCACAGCGTCTACCTTGACTTCTGGAACCATGAGCAGCAAGTCCTTCGCCAGGAAGTTCAGCGCGTCGTTCGCGCGATCGAGTGCCCCTTGGATACTCGAAGCCGGCGGCGCTGCAGCGCCCGCCCGAGTGTCTAGGGCTTGATTCAGCAGAGCGAACTCGGCGCGGCATTGATTCAGATCCTGGCTCAGGCTGCGCAGGAATTCCGGCTTGCTGGCTGCGATGGCTGCCACGATGCGTTCCATCGGAACCGCACCCGCGGCGACTCGCTGCGCCCGCTGCGCCTGATCGGTCAGCCGTCCAAGCTCGCCTGACTGCTGGTAGTGCCAGGTGCTGTACTCCCCATGCTCCGTGCGTTCGGTGAGCGGCACGAGGCCGATAGGAATGATCAGCGTGCCCTCAGATTCGTCGCCATTGAGCCCCGTGAGCGGAGCGAGGCGAGTGGCGAGTCCGTCTTCGTCGGGCATGGGGTGCAACGCATCCCAGTATGCGTCGACCAGTCCGCGCGCAAGTTTGAAACCGTCGCGAAGGCCGGCGAAGCCATGGCGCCGAACGAGCGCCTCGACGTACCACGCGACAATTTCCAAGTCCTTGGCGCGCTCGCGCAAAATGCGGGGCGCAAGCTCGAGCACCGTTTCCCAATCGGCCTCACCTGCCGCTGAAATGTCGCCGAGCTGCATCGCAGCACGCTCAGCAGCCCGGGCAGCGGCCCGCGCATCCTTGATCTTGTAGTAGAACGAACCGGGCGTCGTGTCCTTGCGCAGGCTCGTTCCCGCCGGGCTATCACCCGGGATCGGAGCCAGCAGTTCTGCTACAGGAATCGTCTCGGGGTTTGCCATCTGGCCGCTTTGGAGGGGAGACGCGAGGTCACCGGGGTAGTGATCATATCAGTGGCTTCATCTGATCGCACGTTGCCGTTCAGGTCCTAGGTCGACGAATGTGACCCTCGGAAGCCCGGGTTCGCCGGTCGCCGCGAGCTCGCCATGGCCTGCTGGCCAGGAAGGCCTGAGCGGGCGATTCAGAGACCTCTGCCTGCAGCTAGCGAGCCAGCCGTCCCCGAAGCGCGGCGAAGGCCCCGCGCAGTGAGTCCGCCAGCGGGGGGACCCCCTCACCGGCAGAATCGGTCGTCGAAGCGGCGGCTCCGCTGGGCGTGAGGAAATCGCCTTGTCGGCGAGCCTCCTTCGGTCCGGGGGGCCGCAGCCAGATCGCGTCCGTGGGAGGAGGAGTGGACCTGAACACGACAAGGTAAGAATGTTCGGCCTGAACTTCGGCCGCCGATTCATCGGCCGGGGCGTCGGACGTTTCTGGCGGGCTTTCCTCGGTGATCTCCGGACTCGGCTCCTCCGGAGTGGGCTCAGGCTCCGGGTCCGGCGAGTATTCCGAGGATGCGTCCGAGGAAGCTTCTGCATCGGCAGCCGGTTCAGCACTCTCCTTAGGCGCTGGCGCAGGCTGATCAGGGCCGCGGGCTGGCAGCGGGAAAATCAGAGTCGGCAACGAGTCGCGGCCCACGAGCGACATCTCGATCAGCAGCCGAAACCAGGCGGCGACCTGCGGGCGGCTGGGCAAGTTGCCCACCAAAGGAAGGCGCAGTGGCCCGCGGTAGCTGGCGCGACGAAGGGCCTCGAGTCCGCGCAGGCACTCCAGCAATCCGTCCTTGCCCGTGTCGGGCCACAGCGCCGACACCCAATTGTCGAAATCGATCCGTTCTGCCTCGAAGGGCACGATCGAGTGCACGGCAAGTTCGCGCCCACGCATCGCGGCGAGATAGCTCTGGCCGTCGCTGTGCGTTTCACGAGCCGCATAGGTTTCTGCGAGCCAGTCGATCATTGGAGAACTGACCGCCAGCCCTTGCGCGAGGTCCTCGAGCAGCGCCTTCTTCTTGCGCTCTACGAAGGCGGTAAACGGAAAGGGTCGCAGATTGCCGGCGTCACCGCTCGGCCAACTCGCGGCGCACAACGGCTGGCCCCAGGATTCTCCGACGATCAGGGCTGCGGGCCAGGGCAGCACCAGTGGATCCTTGACATTCGCGCCCTGTGAGAATGCGCGGTCCAGCCAGTCGCGTAGCGTCTGCCCGCTGCCACTGCCCGCGCCGATGCGCAGGTAATCCTTGGCAATCGGCAGCTTGCCGTAGAACTGGATCGGACAGGACTCCTTGCCGAGAAATTTGAACATGGAATTCTACTCCTGACGCGGGGGCCGCTCGGGGAGATCGTGACCTTCGAAAGTGACTTCGAAGGGTGCCTTCAAGATCGTACCGTCGGATTCCAACTCAATCCTCACTACCCACTTGCCGTCATCCTTCACGCCATTCCAGGCGAACAGTAGGGGAGCGAGGCTGCCCGAGATATCCAACTTCAAGTCTCCCTTCTGCTTGCCCTTCTCCTCACTGGATACGCTCCAGCGCATCGGCATGAGCTTTCCTTCGTTTGGTGAGAAGTCCCACGCCAAGATCTTCCAATCCATGCTCCGCCCGTCCTTGGCGGCCTGTTGGTAGTTCTTCCGCTCTCCTTGCGCTGGCCCCGGGCCGAAAAACCACTCCCTGGAGCCATCGCCCCTCGCGATGTTCCAGATCGAGATTTCCTCCCAGAGCGCTTTCCACCTGATTTCGACGTGGCATTCGTGAATGCTCTTGTTCTCCTTGCCCTCATGGAACAAGAAGAACCTTTGCAGGTCCGTCAGGAAGGAATGCATGGGCCAAACGGAATCCTTTTCGACGTCAGCACTACCCGTGGGAATGAGGCCCAGCTTGTCTTCCTTCAAGACGCCATAGTCGCCTTTTAGTGTGTTCAGCACACCGGTCTTCTTGAGCAGGCCGTTCAGGGCCCCCATGACGTCTGTTTCATTGATGTCCTTGGTCAGACGAATATCAGTGTAGAGCGCGTCGATCGCATCCGAAAAATTTTCCTTGTCTAGCACACGCTTCTTGAAATCGTCGCGATAGAGCATTTGGACTTCCTCGAGGATGCGCTGCCTCAGCTGTTTGTACAGAGACTCGGCGTACAGTCTGCTCGCATCCTTCGGCGGGGTCTCGGTTCGGTTGTCGAATTCGACCAGCCTTTTCGCGAGACGCGGCCCGTCCGCGCACAGGGCGGGATCCGTGACCAGTCCCGCGGCGACGACCGAGAGAAAAGCGACGTAATCCTGGCCCAGCAGCGTGCCCGCGTCGGTGGGAACGGTCAGAGTGCGCAGCACTTCCATGCTCTCGTCCGCTTTCTTTAGTGTTCTGAAGACGATCGACTCATGGGAGACCGACTCCTTTGTCATGTCAGGCAGCTTCAGGTCCACAGCGGCCTTGCCGATCAGTAGTTGCACGGTACTCTGATCCAGCCGTTGCGAAACCCAGTTGGCAACTTCAAGGAGACGGAGATCGGCCTGCCCCGCCAGAGGCTTGATTTCCCAAAAGGCTCTGAGGGCAGACTCGTGCCGTTTGATGCGGTCAATCAGCATTTTCTCGACATCGTCCTGCCAGAGCTGGTCAAGTCCGCTCTTGCCGGCGGGGTCAGCGGTGCCAAAGCGCTCTTTCATCAGGTCGAAGTGTCTGGTGACCTGATCCACGATGGCGACGGTTTCCTCGCCATTCAGGGGAGCCAAAGCGGCCTTGCCCTTGGCAGTACGCTCCCTCCAGTAATCGAGCATCAATTTCTGCCGGCGGCTAAGGTAGCGTAGCTCCAATGCTTTGGCCGCTAGCCCCAGCTTGTCGTCCTTGGGTGGCGGGTTGCCTCTGCGCAACTTTTGAAGTGCTTCGAGCACGGTCTTGTCGACGTCGGGGCAGTCTGCTCCGTCCGGGCCTGCAGTCAACACATCCCATCGCTCGCCGAGAATGGCAAGGTGTTCGAGCAGGATCGCCTCGATGGCTTGTCGGAAATCAACCGTGTTGGCGGGATCGAATGCGAGCAGCTGTGTGCGCACCTTCGCGAGGCTGTCGATCAGATCGATTGCAATCTGGTTTTCCACCACCGGCTGGTTTTGCTTGGATCGCTCGGTGGCTAGCCGCTCCCAACTGGGATAGCGCGTCACGAACTGCCGCCCGACTTCGAGAATCTTGGCTAGATAGGCAGTTTTTGCCGCCTGGCCGGATCCCAGTTCACGAGCGCCCTTATCAATTTCGCTGCCGAGGGTGTCCAGCGTCCATTGCGCGTTTGGAAGAGCGCGGCAGGCACCTAAGAGTGATGTGTCCTGTACCTTCACTAGCTCCGCGTCCGGTACAAAGAGCTGCTTGTCTAACATCACCTTGACGACCCCGAATGCCTTCCTGAGCAACTCCGCGGGCTCCATCAACACCGTATTGTCAATGTCCGTAGCCGGCGTTGAGAATCTGCGCCCCACGAAATTGAGCAGTTCTTTCTTCTGCCCCCACTCGGGGATCGGACCGTTGCTGCCCGAGCGTTTTGCGAGCAACTCCGCAAGGGCGCCGCGGCTTTTGTTGATCCCGTACATGGGAATGACGATGTGATTCGCCATCTTGATCTGCCAGGTTTTGTTGTCCTGGGTTTCCATATCCTTGAGTATGCATGTCTCCATGTTGGCGAAAGAATTCGCATATGTCTGCATCAGCTCTAGTACCGCGGGATTGTTGATCACGTTTCGATCGCTGAGCTGCCGAAATGACGTTTCGAGTCCGTACCAGCCCAGAAGATAACCCAATGAATTGAATGGCTGGTAGGACACGCCCGGAGTCAGACCTCGCTCGTATACCTTGAGCGTCTGCTTGGCGAGGGCCTCGAGTTCAGTGGCCATTCCGCCCGGATTGAAGGGCACTGGCGGTTCATTGTTGTAGTAATTACCGCGCAGTTCGACCGCCTTTTTGAGCGTGAAGGTCTCGAGTCTGCCCTTGGGGAGGACGGCCTTTTCGCTATCCAGCAAGACCGCCGAGGCCAAGTCGAGGCTGGAGCCCGACGAGAAGTCCTGCCCTTCTCCCAGAATGAGCACCATGCAGTCTGCGGCGCGCCTGGCATCGTCGAAGGTTCCAGGCCCGGCGGCGCCATTGACAATCTCGCCGACGTGGACCTGAATGGCCTGGCGCAGGGCCGGCACGAAGAGCCGGTCGAAGTCGGTCACGTAGAGGTGCCGGAGCTCCTTGGAGGTCGAGGTGAAGGATGATTCTACCTTCGGGCGCTGCAGCGCCTCCGCGTCATGGATCGCGGCCAGAACCGTCAAATGTTCCGCCAACTTCCAGGTCCTCGAATTCTCGCTCGTGTGGTCGTACGCGAGTGCCAAGGCACGATCGGTCAGTTGCAGGATATTGTCCGAGCTGTCGCTGGCCACATAGACAATTCCGTTGATCACCGCCGCCAGCGCAAACACACCGGACACGCCGTAACCGATCATTGCGCGCCGCTGAGCCGCCAGAACACGACCCTTCGTGGGACGCACCAGTCCGCGTTCGCCAAAGACGCGAGAGCGAATCAAGTCCTTGATGAAGTAGGCGCGCTGCTTGGCGAAGAGCCCTTCCAGTTCCTGCATGTCGGCATCGCCGACGCCGCCCAGGGCCTGGGCACAGACGCGCGCAATCGGTACGCCGGCCTGCAGGCCGCTGGTCAGATAGATTCCGCGGAACGCGAGTCGGTCGGAGAGGCCGGAGTCGGTGAACACGCGCCGCAGGTACAACTCCAGCGGTTCCTCGAGTGCGGCCAGTTCGTCGGGGAACGCGAACATGCGGTCGACTTCGGAGAGCGCTTCAGGGATACGCACGGTACTGAGCATCTCGCCGCGCAGCAGTCGTGCGCGCGCCACGATCTCCCTGAATCCGGCTCGCGCTTCCTCCAGGTCGAACAGTGCATCGACCTTGTCTGCGCCGCGCGACCAACCAAACATCTCATGACGCTTGGCCGCGTCGAGACGGTGAACGGACTCCGCGAAGCCGAACAACTTGTCGGCCTTGGTCAGCACCAGATAGATCGGAAGTTGCGCTTCGAGTTTCTTGGCCAGGGTCAGCAGGGCGGCTTGGATCTTGTTGGCTTTCTGGCGCGAGACGTCGGCGGAGTCGCTCAACAGACTGTCGCAAGGGACGACCAACAGGATCCCGTTGGCCGGACAGATCGGCCGGAAGCTGGTCAGCAGGTCGAGGAACGCTTCCCACTCCACCTGGTCGGCAACGCCTCCCTCGTGCGTGAACAAACGTCCGGCGAGATCCAGGATCACAGCTTCTTCGGTGAACCACCAGTCGCAGCCGCGCGTTCCC
>JANMRV010000102.1:0-1612 GCA_031388685.1 Planctomycetota bacterium | reverse complement strand
CGCAAGACGGTCGCCGGCAAGAAGTCGGTGAAGGGGATGAAGTAGGACTATGGGAAAAACGGTCAAGAAGAAGCTCAAGAAGTCGGTCTCGCGCGGCTTCGTGCACATCAAGGCGTCGTTCAACAACACGCACGTCACGATCACCAACGCCGCGGGCGAGGCGATCAGCTCGGGTTCGGCCGGCATTGTCGGTTTCAAGGGCACGCGCAAGAGCACGCCCTTCGCCGCGCAACGCGCCGCCGAACATGCCGCCCAGAACGCGATGCGCCAAGGCCTCAAGGAGGTCGAAGTCCGCGTGCGCGGCGCCGGCTCCGGCCGCGAATCCGCGATTCGCGCGCTGGCCAACTCCGGATTGAACGTGCTGTCCATCGAGGACGTCACCCCGCTCCCTCACAACGGTTGCCGCGCGCGCAAGCGTCGCCGCGTCTAGTCCGGCCCGAACACAAGTACTGCATCAGATCACTATGGCTCGATACACCGGAAACAAGTGCAAGCTCTGCCGTCGGGAAGGCATGAAGCTCTTCCTCAAGGGGCAGCGTTGCTTCACCGACAAGTGCGCCCTTTCGCGGCGCGACTACCCGCCCGGCGTGCACGCTCAGAAGCGCACGAAGGTGACGGATTACGGCGTGCGCGTGCGCGAGAAGCAGAAGCTCAAGCGCATCTACGGCGTCATGGAACGGCAGTTCCAGCTGTACTTCCACGAGGCCGAGCGGCTCAAGGGCAATACGGGTGAGACCTTGCTCTCGCTGCTCGAGCGCAGGCTCGACAACGTCGTGCTGGCCTCGGGCTTCGCCCTGTCGCGCAACCATGCTCGCCAGCTGGTGAACCACGGACACTTCACGGTCAACGGGAAGTGGGTCGACGTGAGCTCGTTCCAGGTCCGCCCCGGCGACGTGATCGCACCGCGCTCGACAGAAGCCACCCGCAAGGCCGTGGCCGAGGCGATCGAGGTCAACAAGTCCCAGCCCGTCCCGAATTGGCTCGAAGTCAATCGCGACGCTCTGTCCACGCGCGTGGTCTCGATCCCGCGCCGAGAAGATGTCCCGCACCCGATCCAAGAGCAGCTGATCATCGAACTCTGCTCGAAGTAATTCGCGCCGCAGGGCATCGCTTCCTCCCACACGACTCCGTCCTCCATCCACCAGAGCTGATCCATGCGAATCCGTTGGCGCAATTTCGAACTCCCCAGCAAGGTCGTCCCCGACAAGGACACTTTGACCAACGAGTACGGCCGTTTCATTGTCGAGCCCTTCGAACAGGGCTTCGGCAACACCATCGGCAATGGCCTGCGCAGAGTGCTGCTTTCCTCGATCGAGGGCACGGCGGTCAACGCCGTGCGCATCACCGGTGCCAACCACGAGTTCGACTCGCTGGAAGGCGTCCTGGAGGATGTGACCGAGATCATCCTCAATGTGAAGCGCTTGCGCTTCCACTACGACGGCGATGAACCCCTGACCTGCAAGGTGCAGAAGAAGGGCAAGGGAAAGATCACGGGTGCGGACGTCGTCTGCCCTGGCGACTGCAAGGTGATCAATCGTGACCAGACGATCGAGATTCCCCTCGGCCCCAACAATCTCATCGAGCCGAAGGAGTACGACGGCCGCCAGCCGAC
>JANMRV010000263.1:0-3062 GCA_031388685.1 Planctomycetota bacterium | reverse complement strand
AACCACGAAGCCCGTGCACAACGCGAGATAGCTGGAGAGCTTCGCTGCGTTCGCCGCGAGCCGTGCAGAACCTTGTCGAACGGCCAGCACGCAAAGACAGGCAACCGTCACCGCCGGCGCGAGCAGGCCGATCAATCGAATGTCGATCAACAGCCCGCAAATCAGCGCGTGGAGGGCGACGTTGAAGTAACTCTGCTTCTCCAGCAGCCGAAACAGACTCCAGGCCGCGAAGATGAAGAACGAAAGGAAGGCGAGATCCTTCGAATTGATGAACGCTTCCTGGAAGATGCGCGGTGACAGCACGAGCATCGCGCAGGCGCACAATGCGTACAGGTCATGGCCCAGCGCCCGGCGCGCGATACGAAAGAACGCGATCGTGGCCAGGAAGAAGGTCAAAAACATCGCGGCGTGACGCATCAGGTACACGTTGCGGATGTCCTTGATGAAAAGGACTTTTTCCAGGACGAGCAGGAAAAGCTCGTAGGCCGGCCCGTGGTATTTCTCGTTGCCCTCGAGCAACGGCTTCGTCACTCCGCGCGTGATGTAGTTCCAGTTCACCTGGCCCGAGCTGGCCCGGCAGGTCCAGTCATCCCAGCCCAGGCCGTAGTCCTTGAACGCGAACAGCCCCGCAAGCAGCAGGAGCGCGAAGGCGCCCAGGATCACGCGCCCCTCCCGACGCTGGAGGAAAGTGGGCTCGGCTGCGCCGACCGCCGCGGACTTCGGACTCTGCTCGTTCATGCACCAGGAAGATAGCGAAGCCAGGCGACCGATTGGCTTACGCAAGCAACGAACTTTGGCGCGCGGCTTTCCGTCGTGTCGCGAGTTCCCGCCGGGACAACGGACCCTGACACGACACAGGCGCAGTTGCTACATTCCGCGCTGAGCACTGCCCATGCAGATCGATTCGACCCGCGGCGAAGTCCGCACGCGCTGGTTTTCGTTGCGCAAGCTGTGCCTCGTGGCCCTGGCCGGATTGCTTGTCTCGCCGCTGCTGCTCCACGGCTTCAATTATTGGCGCCATGACCTGGGAGCACTTTTCGGCGGCACTGAACAGCTGCGCGACCATGCCCGGGAACTGGCCGGCCTGGCGCGCAAGTTCGACCAACGCAGCGCCCTCGCCGCGCTCGGCGCCAATTCCCGCAACGGTTTTTGCCTGCGCCTCGACGAGCACCTCGACCTGGGAGTCGCGAAGGCGACTTCGACGGACAAGCCGCCGCTGCGCAAGGACACGCGGCTCCTGGCCATCGAATTCGAAGCCGCGGAACCGGTGACGCTGGCTTCGAAACCGGGCCAAAGTCAGGTCGCGGACGGCGTGTTGCGCACGAAGTATGCCGCGGACGATCAACTGCTGAGCCAAGGCGATTTCGAACTCGATCCCGGCAGCGTCAGCGAGATTGCGATCCGGATGAAGCACTCGCTCGGCAAGAACATGTCGATCGGCTGGAACCATGACGGCGAGTTGCAGAACCAGTTGACGATCAGCCTGCTGCCCGTGCACGGCGAGTTCTACGAGTATCGCATCAACGCGAGCAGCCTTTTCCTCGACACGCGTTGGCCTTTCGTCTCCACGGATTCGATGGAAGGCACGGCAAGCACTGGGATCCAGCAGATTTTCCTCGTGCCCTCCGACACGCCCGGCGACGCGGTCGAGATCGACTACGTGCGCTTCATCTCCAAGCGCAGCAAGTACGCGAAGGTCGCGCACGGCACGACCTTTGAGACGATCGCGAACGAGATGCGCGAGGTCATCTACGTCGATTCGCCGCTCAGCCTCGAATTCTCCGTCAGCTTGCCGGCGGAAAAGTTGTGGCTGGAGACAGGGCTTGGCGTCCTCGAGAACTCGGATCCAGTCAGCTTCAAGATTTTTGCGCAAGGGGGGCAAACCTCGTTCGAACTCCACCGCGAGGTCGTGGGCGACAACAAGACCTGGCGCAGCGTCAAGCTCGATTTATCGCCGTTCGCAGGCCAGACCGTGACGCTGCGCCTGGAAGCCACGAGCAAATCCGGCAACGTCGCCTTCTGGAGCAACCCCGCGATTTTCGGCGCGCCACGCGAGCGCACGAACGTTGTGCTGCTGCTCGAAGACGCGCTGCGCGCCGACTACCTCTCCTGCGCGGGTTATTCGCGCAACACGACGCCCGCCAAGGACAAGTTGGCCGAGGAAGGCGCGCTGTTCCTCAACGCGTTTTCCCAGGAAACGAAGACTCGGCCTTCCTGTCCGGCGTTGATGACTTCGCTCTACCCGACGGCCACGGGCGTGTGGAGCTTCGACGAAGTGCTGCACGACAACTATGTGACGCTGGCGGAAGTCATGCGCAGTCAGGGCTTCGAAACCGCATCGTTCGTGCAGAATCCGAACGCCGGCCCGGGCGCTGGCTTGCAGCAGGGATTCAGTTACGTCTTCGAGAAAGATCGCGTCGGCTCGCGGGCGGATGAGTTGTACCGCGCCGCCGAAGCGTGGATCGCCGAACACTCGGACCGCAATCTCTTCGTCTATCTGCACGTCATCGATCCGCACGCGCCCTACGATCCGCCGCCGCCCTTCGACACCTGGGCGCGCGAATTGCCCGCGGGGGGCAAGCCCGTGCCCAAGGGCGGCAACGAGTACTACGACCCGTCCTGGGTCGTGACGCCGACGAAGGAAATCCGCCGCGCGAACTACGCCGGCGAAGTTGCCTTCAACGATGCGTGCTTCGGCGACTTTCGCGCCTGGCTCGATGCGCACAAGCTCAGCGCCGACATGTTGATGGTCCAGGTCGCCGACCACGGCGAATTTCTCGGCGAACATTCGCTGTGGGACCACAAGACGCCGAGCTTCGTGCCGGGCATTCACGTGCCTTTGCTGATGAGTTTTCCCGGCCGCTTGCCCGCGAAGCAGCGCATCGAGGCGCCGGTGCAGTTGATCGACGTCATGCCGAGCATCCTCGAGCTTGTCGGCATCGACGCTGGCGCGCTCCTGATCGAAGGTCATTCGTTGGTGCCGATGACGCACGCTGCCGGAGACCCTGCCTGGAGCAAGCGCGTCGTCGTTTGCGACGAAGTGATCGATCGCGCACGCGAGG
>JANMRV010000878.1:0-1324 GCA_031388685.1 Planctomycetota bacterium | reverse complement strand
ATCTTGGCGATCTGGCGCTTGGGTCGACTCGACCGATCACGGTCCACGTTCAGGATCCGTCCGGCGAGCCCATCGACTACGCGATCGTCAGCTCGTGGCATGCGCACGGTTCGATTTCCGGCGATCATCCCGCCACGAAGGGCGTGGCGACGCTCGCGATCGGCGAGGATGTCGTGGAGATCGCGGCGCGGGCCTTCGGCTTCGTGGGTGTGCGCGTCCCGCTTCCCGCGGGTGTGAGCGAGCTCACTGCGGTTCTCCCGCGCGCCTGCATGCTCGAGATCTCGACGCAGGAAAAGTTGGTGAGCCGCGACGGGCTTACACTGGAACTCAGTGGCCAGACGCCGCTCTTCATCGACGAGCCCGAGGGCAGCCCGCCTGGAGTACGATTGCGAGCGGGTCAGGGCAAGCTCTACGCGCTCGGCGCAGGCTCGATGTTCCGCGTGTTCGGATGGAACGACGCAGTGCGGTGGCAGATCGCCGCGCTGACGTCGGGCCAGGAGTTGCGCGTCAAGCTGCTGGCGAACGGCCGCGAATTGTGCAATCAAACAATCGCGCCGCTGGCTCCCGGGGAACAGCGAGCCGTCACGCTTTCCCTCGGCGCGCAAGCGCACACGCTACGACTGCGCGTGCTCGCCCCCAATGGCAATCGAATCTCGGCCGCGAGGATCTCGCTCGAGGCAGCGCGCGATGCATCCAGGATCGAATCCACGACGACGGATGGATTAGGAAATGCGACGCTGCAAGTCTTCGAGGAGCGCTGCAGGCTGTATGTGCGAGCAGAGAGTTGCGCGCCCAAATGGGTCGTCGTCGATCCGATCCCGAACGAGGTCCTGGAAGTCGCGCTCGAAGCTCAGCGAACGGTCGACGTCGAGCTGGTGGGAGAAGACGGCGCGCCGTACCTCGGCTCCGCGAAAGTGTATTGGCCCTCACGCGTGGGCGGATTGCGGGAAGCGCAGTCGATCGGGCCTGCGCGCTATCGCCTGGACGGATTGCCGGCGAAAGAGATCGTGTTGCTTGCGACACTCGACACGGGTCAGGTCTCAGCGCTCCACGACGCCTCGATTGCCTTCGCACGCATCGTCGTTGGGGCCAAGGGAATCGTCGGCGTGAGAATGCCCCTTGCGCAGGATTCGAACAGCATCGAGTGGTTCGCTGCGCTGGCCCCGACGGTTTCCGGCCGCGACTGCATGCGAGTCGAGCTGAAGTCGAATGTCGAGGAGCCTGGCCTTGGCGCCGCCTTTCTCGGAGTCCGCTCCGGCAGCTACGACGTCTGGCTCGAGCAGAATTCACCCGGCGATCCGGATGACTACCGTCGCGTCGGCCG
>JANMRV010000859.1:0-1269 GCA_031388685.1 Planctomycetota bacterium | reverse complement strand
CAGCGGATCAAACGACACTGCCGACGTGCCGTCGCGCCAATGCCTGCGCAATCCGTAGATCACGCGGCCGTCGCGCGCGAGCGAAAGCCGCTCTGTGGCGATGGCAGGACGCGCGACGTAGCGGCAGAGATGCTCGAGGCGTTCGCGCTGACCTTTTGGCACGAGCACATGTGCGTGCAGCGAAAAGCCCTCGTGGTCAAAGCACCGCGAGCCGGGCAACATCGGCCTGCGAGCTGCGCTGCCTCGGCCCAGACGCGCGACGGGCGGCTTTCTCTCTGGCTGCAAGGCGGCGCCACCTTGGACTGAGGCGGCGCTGATCAGAGCGAGCAACTCGCGCTCGGAAGACTCGTCGTCGACAGCGCTCTCGCGCGGCAGGTGACCCCGGCGCTCGAGATAGCGCGTGACGCGCCGCTGCAGCGTGCGCGCGAGTTCTTCGACATCAGAGTCCTCGAGCGGCGATGCAGCATGGAATCTTGGCGCAAGCTCTGCCGGCGCACAGCTGTACGTGCCGTCGATGACCAGCGCGTGAAAGTGCAGATTCAAGTTGAGCGCGCTTCCGAATCTCTGCACGAAGACCACCGATCCACCGCGCGCGCCAGCGTGACCCTGCTCGCGTGCCTGGCGCTCTAGAAAACCCTGCACACTGCGCACGAAGATGCGGCGCACCGCGCAGAGGAGTTTTGGGTCGTAGGCCAGCAGGTAGCGAATGCGAAACGGGAACGAGAGCACCCACTGGCGCACAGGGACATCGGGAAAAACTTCATCGACGAGGTGCGCGGCATCATTGGACATGCGTCTGCCTCCGCACGACGGGCAGAAGCCACGACCCTTGCACGAGAAGGCGACCAACTCGTCACGCCCGCAGCCCGAGCAGTTCACGCGCGCGAAACCGAAGGCCAGGATGCCGCACTGCAAATAGCGATAGAGCTCGCGCTCGACAAAACGCGGCAGACCGCGGCCGTGCTCGCGCGAGCGGGCCACGAAGCTCTCTAGGTACGCCAGCAGCACGGAATAGATCACCCCGCGCTCGGGCTGGCGGCGCAGCCTCTTTCGGTCGTTGCGGGCGAGCAGCATTGCGACTGCACGACTGGGCCTGCATGCCGAAGGTGGCGCTCGAGCACGGGAATCGACGCATCGAACTGCTTGCTGCCGCCCGGGATCCTGCGGCGAAAGGTCCGCCGCGCCGTGGCCGCGCCTGTCCCGTCCCGTGCACCCTGGTAGCGTCCGGCGAGACCCACCGAACGCCGCCAAGCCAGCATGCTCGCGGGG